>JAYRLF010000452.1:0-3146 GCA_041905385.1 Allosphingosinicella sp. | reverse complement strand
GAGGACGTGCTGAACGGGACGTCAGGCAATGACGTCGTCCAGGCGCTGGCCGGCAACGATCAGGTCTTCCTGCAGCAGGGCGGCGACGACAGCGCCGCCCTCGCCGAAGGCAATGACGCGACCTATTTCGGCGCTGCGATGACCTCGGCCGACGGGGCCGATGGCGGGCCCGGTACCGACACCGTGGCCGTCCAGGGCAATTATCCGGCGCTCATCCTGGGTGCAGGGATCGTAAACAACGAGGTGCTGCTGGTCGCATCCGGCGCCGACACCCGCTTCGGCGACACCGCCAACAACCGCTACGACTACAATATCACCAGCGTCGACGCGAACGTCGCCGCGGGCCAGACGCTGACGGTGATCGCGACCGGCCTGCTCGCCGGAGAGGACCTCGTCTTCAACGGGGCGGCCGAGACCAACGGCAATCTCCGCATCTTCGCCGGCCAGGCCACCGACACTCTCACCGGCGGTGCCGGCAGCGACGGCTTCTTCTTCGGCGCCGACGGAAATTGGTCGACCGGCGACCGGGTCGATGGTGGCGCCGGCATCGACAGCCTCGCCTTTCGCGGGCAGCGTGGGGGGTCGAACCCCATCGTCTTCGCCGAGAACGCCTTCACCAATATCGAGGTGCTGGTCCTGCTGACTGGCAAGGCCAATCCGTTCGGCGGCCCGATCGTACCGGGCGGCTATGATTACAATATCACGCTCGCCAACGGGAATGTCGCTGCCGGCCAGCGGCTCGACATCGTCGGTACCAGCCTCAGCCAATTCGAGATCATGATCATCGACGCGTCCGCCGAGACCGACGGATCGGTTCGCATCTTCGGCGGCGGCGAGCAGGACGATCTGACCGGCAGCGCGGGCAACGACCTGCTCTATGGCGGGATCGGCGGCGACGCTTTGACCGGTGGTCCGGGCGCCGATGTCTACGCCTATCGCAGCGTCTCAGAATCGACGGCACAACTGCGCGACGGGATACTGTCCGACGGCGCCGACAAGGTCGACCTGTCCTTCATCGACGCCGTCAGCGGGACACCGGGGAACGAGGCCTTCACCTTCATCGGCAGTGGCGCCTTCGGCAATATCGCCGGTCAGTTGCGTGCCACCCAGGTGAACGCGAACCGATGGCTGGTGGAAGGCGACGTCAACGGCGACGGAACCGCCGACCTCGTCATCGACGTCTTCACCACCGCCGCCGCCGTGCAGATCGTCTCCGATACGTTCGTCCTCTAGGCCGACGACGCTGCCCGTCCCAAACTGGGTCCGCCGCTCTGCGGCGGGCCCATTTTTTCGAGCCGGTAGGGGGACTTGCTTTAAACATGTGTTAACAATAGTTTCCCCTGTCGGGGGGTTGGCTTATGGGGACCGAGCCGAACACCAATGCCCTGCTGTCGGGGTGGCAGCGGGGAGAGGACAGATCGCGCGACCGGCTGATCGAAAGGCTGCATCCGGAGCTCGCGCAAATCGCGGCAGCGCGGCTGCGCGGCGAGCGCAACAGCTCGCTCTCGACCCACGATCTGATCAACGACGCGGTCATCCGCCTGATCCAGATCGAGCCCGACGAATTGTCCGACCGGGCCCATGTAATGGCGCTCGCGTCGCGGCTGATGCGACACATCCTCGTCGACCATGCCCGGGCCAAGGCCTCCGCCAAGCGCCAGCACGTCAAGGTCGAGCTCTGCACCAATGTCGACGGCGAGCAGCGCTTTGATCTGATTTCGCTCGAATCCGCGCTGATACGATTGGGAGCGATCGACTCCCAATTGGCGGAGCTGGTGGAGATGCGATATTTTGGCGGGATGTCGGTCACCGACGCTGCGGCGGTGACCGGCCTTTCGGAGCCGACCGTGAAGCGGCGCTGGCAGGCCGCGCGCGCCTGGCTCGCCGATGCGCTGGCCAATCCGATCGACGATGCCTGACGTCCAGCTCGAGCGCGATGCGCTCGCTTTGTTCGAAGCCGCGCTCGACCGGCCCGAGCCGGAGCGCGACGCCTGGGTCGCGGAGCGCGCCGCCGATCGGCCCGAATTGCTCGACCGCGTCCGGGCGATGCTCGCCGCCGATCGCAGCGCCTCCTTGCGCACCGGCATGGCCGCCGACGAGGTCGACGAGGAGATCCCGCCGGAGCGGATCGGCGCCTATCGGATCGTCGAGCGGATCGGCCGCGGCGGCATGGGATCGGTCTACCTCGGCGAGCGCGCGGTCGGCGACTTCGCGCATCGGGTCGCGGTCAAGATCATCAAGCCCGGCCTGCTCAGCGAGGCGCTGGTCGAGCGCTTCCGCCGCGAGCGTCAGCTGCTGGCGACGCTCACCCATCCCAATATCGCCCAACTCTATGATGGCGGCGAGACCGAGGGCGGATCGCCCTTCTTCATCATGGAATATGTCGACGGCCTGCCGCTGCTCGAATGGGCCGAGACGCGCCGGCCGTCACTGACCGAGCGGCAGCGCCTGTTCGGCGACATCTGCGCCGCCGTCGCCTTCGCCCACCGCAACCTCGTCGTGCATCGCGACCTGACGCCGTCGAACGTGCTGGTGACCAAGGACGGCGTCGCCAAGCTGATCGATTTCGGCATCGCCCGGCCGGCGGACAATGAGGATGCGGCGACCCGCGAGGTGCCGTCGATCGGCAGCCTCAGCCTCACGCCCGGCTATGCCGCGCCGGAGCGGATGACGAGCGCCGCGGTCACCACGGCGGCGGACATCTTCTCGCTCGGCAAGCTGCTCCAGAAGCTGATCCCGCCGACTGAGGACCAGGCCGAGCTGAAGGCGATCATCGCCCGGGCGACCGCCGACGATCCGCTGGCGCGCTATCCCACCGCCGATGCGCTCGGCGCGGACGTCGCGGCCTGGGCGAACGGCTTTCCGGTCGCGGCGATGGACGGCGGGCGGCGCTATCGCACCCGCAAGTTCCTCGCCCGCCACCGCCTCCCGGTCGCCGCCGGGGCGCTCGCCTTGCTGCTGCTGGTCGGCGCGCTGGCGGTCACCCTGGTCGCCAATGCACGGACCGAGACGGCGCGCGCCGAGGCCCAGCAGCGCTTCGACCAGGTGCGTGCGCTGGCGAGCTTCATGCTGTTCGACCTGAACGGGCAATTGGCGCGTGTCCCGGGCAATACCGGTGCGCGGGCGGCGCTGGCGGAACGGGCGCA
>JAYRLF010000451.1:0-3152 GCA_041905385.1 Allosphingosinicella sp. | reverse complement strand
CGTGCCGCGCGCCCCCCGTCTCCGGTCCGCCGCCGAGCGCTCGGCGCGGATCGTCCAGACCTTCCTGGCGATGGCCCGGCAGCGCGAGCCGCAGCGCGGCCATGTCGATCTGAACGCGCTGGTCGCCTCGGCGCTCGAGCTCACCGAATATTCGCTGCGCACCGGCGGCGTCGCCGTGCGGGTGATCTTCGGCACCAACCTGCCGCCGGTGGACGGCGAGCGCGACCAGCTGCACCAGGTGCTGGTCAATCTGATCGTCAACGCCCAGCAGGCGATGGACAAGGGCGAGGCGTTCGAGAAGGTGCTGACCGTCCGGGCCTCGCTGAGCCAGGCCGGTCAGGTGCTGGTCGACGTCATCGACACCGGGCCGGGCGTGCCGGCCGAATATCGGCGCAAGATCTTCGAGCCCTTCTTCAGCACCAAGAGGCAGGGCAGCGGCACCGGCATCGGCCTGTCCTTTTCCCAGGGCATCGTCGCCGCCCATGGCGGCACACTGACGCTCGAGCCGAGCCGCAGCGGCGCCCATTTCCGGATCGAGCTGCCGCCGGCGCGCGGCGCCGAGATCATTGCCGCGCCGCAGCCGGAGCCGGTCGCAACCGAGCTCGCGTCCGGCCGCCGCCGGGTGCTGCTGGTCGAGGACGAGCCCGACGTCGCCGAGACACTGCGCGAGCTGATCGAGCGCGAGGGCTTCGACGTCACTTTGGCATCGAACGGCACCGAAGCCTTCTTCGCTTTGGACAAGGCGGAGTTCGACATCCTCTTCTCCGACCTGCGCATGCCTTTGCTCAACGGCCGGGAATTGTTCGAGCGGCTGTGCGAGATCCGGCCGGAGCTGGTGCAGAACATGGCCTTCGTCACCGGCGATACCGTCGGCGACTCGATGGACGAATTCCTCAGGACCTGCGGCCGCCCGATCCTCGAGAAGCCGTTCACCAAGGCCGGCATCCGCGCCGTGATCGCGGCCTTTCCGGTGATGCGCGCATGAACGGCGACGGCGCTCATATCGCCGTCGTCGACGACGATGCCGACGTTCGCGTGACGGTCGCCGAATATCTCCGGCGCAGCGGCTTTGCGGTGAGCGAGGCCGAAGGCGGCGCGGCCTTGCGAGAGATCATGGCGACGCGGCCGATCGAGCTCGCCTTGCTCGACATCAACATGCCGGGCGAGGACGGGCTCAGCCTGGCGCGCGAGCTCAGGGGCCTCGGCGATGCCGGCATCATCATGCTAACCGCGAACAGCGACGATCTCGACAAGATCGTCGGGCTCGAGGTCGGCGCCGACGATTATGTCACCAAGCCGTGGAACAGCCGTGAGCTGCTTGCACGCATCCGCGCGGTGCTACGCCGCGCGTCCCGCTCGACCGGCGGCGAGACCGCCACGCTTGGCCGCGAAGTGCAGATGGGGCGCTGCCGCCTGAACCTCGACGCGCGCAAGCTCTACGAGCCCGACGGCAGCGAGGTGCCGCTGACCGCGATGGAGTTCGACCTGCTGCGGACCTTCGCCGAGCATCCCAATCGGGTGCTGAGCCGCGACCAGCTGCTCGATCTCGCCCACAGCAAGGAGATGGAAGCGTTCGACCGCTCCATCGACACCCGCATCGCCCGAATCCGCCGCAAGATCGAGGCCGATCCGGCCAAGCCGGATTGCATCAAGACCGTGCGCAGCGCCGGCTACGTCTACAATCCGGCGGCGCGCGCCGTCTGACGATCAGCGCTCCTCGCCGGGATAGACGATCGTCGGCCGCAGATTGGCGATCACCTCGCGCGCCTCGAAGCTGCGCCGGTCGTCGTCGCGGCAGCTCCGCGACATCACGATCTCGGCATTGGCCTCGAAGCTCTGCACGGTGCGGACGTCGATATTGTCGGCCCAGAAGGGGTCGCCGAACCACGGATCCCAGCGGCGCCATCCCCAGGAGCCGCGATAGCGCCACCAGGGACGCCAGAAGGCATAGGGGCCGGGCCCGAACGGATCGCGATAGACGCGGGTCTCGACGTTTCGGTCGGTCGCCCGGTCCTCGATCGCGAAGCAGCTGAAGCCCTGCTCGACGGTGAGCTCCGCCGCGCGGTAGAGCAGATAGGTCTCGACTCGCTGGCGTGAGGTCAGCGTGTTGCCGGTGAAGCTGACTCGATAGCGGTTGGGCGCGATTCTCACCTCGTCGAAACCGCCGCGGGCGCCCTCCGTCCCGATCGGCTGATAGGGCGTTGCAGTCATGCAGCCGGCGAGCAGCAGCGTGCCACAGGCTGCCGCCGCCAGCCACGTACGGGGCTGAAGACTTGCTGCCATGACTTTTCTCTCTTCGTCAGTGGAACAGGAGTGAAACAAGCCGCGGAAAGCCGCGGTTCCCGACGGAATGAGGAATCTTTCGGATTTGCTGATGTGAGTCAGTCAAAATGTCATGCAGATCATGCTATAGGGGTCATCGCCGGTGGTCGCCAGTTGCGGCCGGTCCGGCGAGAGCATGACGTGAATCGCGCTCCTCCTTGCCGGGGAAGAATGGGAGCAGAGACATGGACCTCAACTATCTACTCGAGCGCGAGCAGGTCGAGCGGGTGCGCGCCGACCGTGCCGCCTGCGCCAGTTCGCGGGCCGCTCATAGCGAGCTGGCCGCCCGCTATCGCGCCCTGATCGACGAGAAACGGCGCGCGCTTCCGGCCGCAATGACCGCGACGGCCCACTCGGCCTGACGATCTACTCGCGAAGCGCCCCGACGATCGGCGCGCCCGAGGTGCAATTGCCGAGCTGGCGCCGCAGCCCCGGCATGAAGCTTTCATGGAAGCCGATGATCTGGTTGATCGCCTTGGCGCGCTCGAACGCGGCCAGCGAGGCGCGCCAGCTCTCGCAGGCGAGGGCGCGGTTGCCGGCGTCGCGTCCGATGAGTCCGAGGATCATCTGCGAGAAGCCGAGATTGCCCAGGTCGCGGCCGCTCGGCCGCGCGGGCAGGGCCGATTGGCGCAGCGCTACGACCCGGCGCTGTGCCGCGATCGCCTCGGCGAAGCGGTCGGCATCGCGCAGGTTCTGCGAGAAGCCCTCGTTGATATTGGCCTGGAGCGCACGCACCGAATCGTCGCGATCGTCGATCAGCACGAGCCGGTCGATGATCGCCGCCGCCTTGCGGATTAGCCGGTCGGAGACGTCCTCGCGGCCGAGTTGGG
>JAYRLF010000450.1:0-3158 GCA_041905385.1 Allosphingosinicella sp. | reverse complement strand
GGGACCGACCGGAGCGATAGCGGAGGTTGGTGGAGGGGCTTTCGGCGCCGAGCAATGCCCCTCCACCAGCCTACGGCTGGTCCCCCTCCCCATCGCTTCGCGACAGGGAGGAAAGGCTACCGCCGCCCCACGAGTGCCACCAACCCCGCCAGCACGATCCCCACGCCAAGCCCGGCCAGCAGCCCGATGCTCGGCTGGCGCATCGCGATCCCGACCACCACGCCGATCAGCAGCGACACCGCAATGAAGATGCCGCCGCCGAGCTTCGGTCCGGGTCGGGAAGGTTCGTTCATCCGGGTCCCATGGCATCTGCCGCGCCGACCGGCCAGCCAAAACCGCATGGTTTACGGCGCGTTGAGCATTCGCGTCCGGCATTTCGAAAGAGCCGTGCTGCTACTTCGTTCGGACAAGAAGATTGTGGGGAAAGCGTTGGAAAATCACGTGCATCTGCCGGATCGCGCGGCCGCGGCCGACGTCGCCGAACTGATCGCCCGTTTCGGCAGCTTCGCGGCGAGCGAGGCGGCCGCGCGCGCCGACCGCAGCCGCGATCTCGGCAACGTCGTCCATTTCTGCCGCTGGCGGCAGATCGAGCGCATGATCCTGCTGCTCACGTCCGATCGGGGCACGCACACGATCCATTGAGCATTTTCAAGTCAGCCAAAGCAGACGGCTCGGAAAATGCGACAGACAAGGTAAGCTCTGAAATTTCAGTCGAAAAGGTGGCTGGCGCGGCTCTCGTGCGAGCGCTAGTCCAGCAGGATGTTGCAGGTCGTAGCGGGGCGGCGTGCGGCGGCCTCCTTGGCCGTGCTCGCGCTCATCCTTTGCCAGAGCCCGGCTTGGGCGCAGCCGCCTGACCCGCAAGCGCAGGCGGAGCCGCCGCCGCTCGACCCATCCGCGCCGCTCGATCCCTGGGACGATCTCGGCGTCCCCTGGCCCGACCTCGAGCAGGATCGCGCCACCCAGATTCCCGATGCGCCGGACGCCAATGTCGCCGAGGCGGCGACGACGCGCACCTACAGCTACAGCATCGAGGGCCTGGACGCGGCCAACAGCGCTCCGCTGCTGGCGCGCTTCCGCGAGCTGTCGACGCTCGAGGAATATCGCCGCGATCCGGCCAATGCCGCCCAGATCGACCGCCGCGCCCGCGCCGATGCCGAGCTGCTCGCCGAGCTGCTCCGCGCCTTCGGCCATTATGACGCGCTGGTGACGACCGACGTCGCCGCCGATTCCGCCGGCGGCTTCCAGGTGACGCTCAACGCTGAGCCCGGCCCGATCTACCGTTTCGCCGAGGTGCGGCTGCCCGGCCTCGATGCGGCGGCCGGCCAGGACGCCGAGGCGCTGCGCCGGTCCTTCGCCGTCGCGGCCGAGGATCCGGTCAGCGCCGAGGCGGTCGAGCAGGCGCAGACGGCGCTGCGGGTCGAGCTCGGCCGGCGCGGCTATGCCTTCGCCCAGGTCGGCGAGCCCGACATCGTCGTCGACCATGACAGCCGGACCGCGACGCTCGTCCTCCCCGTCGAGCCGGCCGGGACGCGCCGCTTCGGCCGGGTGCTCGTCGAAGGCACGCCCCTGTTCAGCGCCAACCATATCGAGACGATCGCCCGCTTCGGCGAAGGCGATCCCTATCGCGTCGACCGGATCGAGGATCTGCGCCAGGCCCTCGTGGCGACCGGCCTGGTCTCCTCGATCGTGATCCGGCCGGTGGCGCGGCCCGATTCCGACCTGGTCGATCTCGCCGTCGCGCTCGAGCCGGCGCCGATGCGGACGATCGCGGGCGAAGCCGGCTACGGCACCGGCGAGGGAATCCGGCTCGAGGCGAGCTGGCAGCATCGCAACCTGCTGCCGCCGGAAGGCGCGGTCACCTTCCGCGGCGTCGCCGGCACCCGCGAGCAGCTCGTCTCGGCGGTGCTCCGGCGCAACAATTTCCGCCGCCGCGACCAGGTGCTCAACGCCCAGGTCGCCCTGTCCCATGTCGACCGGCCCGCATTCGACGCGCGCAGCTTCGTGCTTGCCACCGGACTCGAGCGGCAGAGCAACATCATCTGGCAGAAGACCTGGACCTGGTCGGTCGGCGCCGAGCTGGTCGCGACCGACGAGCGCGACGTCGACATCGACAGCGGCACCACCCGCCGCCGCACCTTCTTCATCGCCGCCTTGCCCGCCTTCCTCGGCTATGACGGGTCGAACGACCTGCTCGATCCGACCGAGGGCTTCCGCCTGTCGGCGCGGCTCTCGCCCGAGGCCTCGCTCCAGTCGGGCACCTTCGTCTATGCCCGCGCCCAGCTCGACGGCAGCTTCTATTATCCGGCCAGCGAGACGGTGACGCTCGCCGGCCGCGCCCGGCTCGGCACGATCTTCGGCGCCAGCCGCGACCGGATCGCGCCGTCGCGGCGCTTCTATGCCGGCGGCGGCGGCTCGGTCCGCGGCTACGGCTTCCAGCGGATCGGCCCGCGCGATCCGATCTTCGACGATCCGATCGGCGGCCGCAGCCTGTCCGAATTCGCGATCGAGGCCAGGATCCGGGTCGGCGATTTCGGCATCGTCCCTTTCTTCGACGGCGGCAACATCTCGACCTCGCCGCTGCCGCGCTTCGACAATCTGCGCTTCGGCGCCGGCATCGGGGTGCGCTACCACACCCGCTTCGGCCCGATCCGCGTCGACGTCGCGACGCCGATCAACCCTGTCAGCGGCGATCCCCGCATCGCGGTCTACGTCTCGCTGGGCCAGGCGTTCTAACATGAGCGAGGCGGTCCTCGATCCGGCGGCCGGCCTCGATCCGCCCCCGGTCGTCCGCCGCCGCCGCGGCCCCGGCTTCTGGCTCGGCAAGCTCTTCAAATGGCTGACCGCCTTGCTGGTCGCCCTGATCCTCTTCTCGGCCGCCTTCATCGCCTTCCTCGACACCAGCGCCGGCCACCGTTTCATCGTCGACCGGATCGCGGCCTTGTCGCCCAATTCGGGTCTCAGGATCCGGATCGGCCGGATCGACGGCTCGATCTGGGGCCAGACCCGGCTGCGCGACGTCCGCCTCTACGATCCGCAGGGCCTGTTCGCCGAATCGCCCGAGATCGCGATGGACTGGCGGCCGATCGATTTCCTCTGGAACCGGCTCCAGATCCGCTCGCTCGACTCCGAGCTCGCCATCCTCCATCGCCGGCCGGACC
>JAYRLF010000449.1:0-3159 GCA_041905385.1 Allosphingosinicella sp. | reverse complement strand
GCTTCGGCGTGTCGCGGTGCGTGGTCGTGGCTTTGCTCGAAGGCCGGCGCTGGCCCGGAATGCGGTATTCCCGTGTTCGCGCGTCAAGGACATTATCGGCCGAAAGGGAGGGATTCAGTGCTCAGGTCCGTCATTGCTTGCGTTCTCGCCGCATCCTTGGCGGTCCCGCCGCCCGCGATCGGCGCCGCCCAGGAGCGGGCGGCAGCGCCGACCGCCGATCTCGCCGCTCTGTTGGCCCGGGTCGACATCCCCTATGCGACCTTCACTTTGGCCAACGGCCTGCGCGTCGTCGTCCACGAGGACCGCAAGGCGCCGGTGGTGGCGGTCAGCATCTGGTACAATGTCGGCTCGAAGGACGAGCCGGCCGGCCGCACCGGTTTCGCCCATCTCTTCGAGCATCTCATGTTCAACGGCTCGGAGAACGCGCCGGGCGACTATTTCGCGCACACCGCCGAAATGGGCGCGACCAATCTCAACGGCACCACCTGGTTCGATCGCACCAATTATTATCAGACCGTGCCGACCGGCGCCCTGGAGCGCGCCTTGTTCCTCGAGAGCGACCGGATGGGCCATCTGCTCGGCGCGGTGACCCAGGAGAATCTCACCAACCAGATCGGCGTCGTCCAGAACGAGAAGCGCCAGGCCGACACCCGCGCCTTCGGCCTCGTCTCTTATGCCCAGCTCGCCGACCTGTTTCCGGAAGGCCATCCCTATCGCCATTCGACGATCGGCTCGATGGCCGATCTCTCCGCCGCGACCCTCGACGACGTGCGGCAATGGTTCCGCGACAATTACGGACCCAACAACGCCGTCCTCGTCCTCGCCGGCGACATCGATGCCGCCCGGGCCCGGCCCTTGGTCGAGCGCTGGTTCGGCCACATTCCGCGCGGGCCGGTCAACAGGCCGGCCGAGGCCGCCGTTCCGACCCTGCGGCAGCGGGTCGACCGGCTGATGCACGATCGGGTGCCGGTTACCCGCCTCTACCGCTCCTGGGTCGTGCCCGGCCTCACCGATCCCGAGGTCGTGCCCCTGTCGGTCGGCGCGACCGTGCTCGGCGGCCTCGCCAGCTCGCGGCTCGACAATCTGCTCGTCCGCGGCGAGCGCAGCGCGGTCCGCGTCTCGGCCAACGTCCAGCAATTCCACCGCGTCAGCCTGTTCGACGTCGAGGTCGACGTCCGGCCGGGCGAGGATCCCGCAGCGGTCGGCCGGCGCCTCGATGCGATCATCGCGCAGTTCGTCCGCGAGGGGCCGACCGACGACGAGGTGCGGCGCACGGTGATGAGCGCTGTCTCGTCGCGGATCCAGGGGCTGGAGCTCGCCAATGGCAAGGCGGTCGCGCTCGCCGAAGGCATGCTCTACGCCGACGATCCCGCCTTCTACCGGCGCCGGCTGGCGGCGCTGGCGGCGACGACGCCGGCGCAGGTCCGCGCCGCTTTGCAGCGCTGGCTCAGCCGCCCGGTCTATGCGCTGACCGTCGCCCCCGGCGCGCGCGAGGACTATGCCGAGCCGCCGGCCGCGCCGGCGGCGGCCGCGCGGGCGGCGGCGCCGATTGCGCGCGGCGGCGCCCGCGAACGCCCGCCGATCGCGGAATCGCCGACGCTCGATTTCCCCGCGCTCGAGCGCGCCCGCCTCTCCAACGGCATCGAGATCGTCTATGCGCGGCGCGACGCCGTGCCGGTCACCCGGATCGCGGTCGAGTTCGACGCCGGCACCGGCGCCGACGCGCCCGGCCGCGCCGGCATCCAGGCGCTGATGCTTGGCCTGCTCGAGGAGGGCACGACTCGCCGCGATTCGATCGCCTTGGCCGAGGCGCAGGAGCGGCTCGGCGCGCGGATCGACAGCGATGCCGGCCGCGACCGCACCAACATCTCGCTGACCGCCTTGACCGCCAATCTCGGCCTGTCGCTCGATCTCCTCGCCGAGATCATCCGCCAGCCCGCCTTCGCGCTGGCCGAGGTCGAGCGGCTGCGCACGCAGCAGCTCGCCGCCGCCGCCACCGCCCGGACCCGGCCGGACCTGCGCGCCGGCGAGGCGATGCTTCCCTTGCTCTACGGCGACCATCCTTATGGCCGGTCGCCGCTCGGCGACGAGGCGGCGGTCCGCGCGGCGACCCGCGACGATCTGGTCGCCTTCCATCAGGCCTGGATCCGTCCGGACAATGCCCGCATCTTCGCGGTCGGCGATCTGCCGCTCGCCCAGCTGCTGCCGCAGCTCGAGACGCGGTTCGGCGACTGGCGCGCGCCCGCGGCGCCGCGCGGGACCAAGGCGATGGACGCCGCCTTGCCGCGCCCGACCCCGCGGATCGTGCTGATCGACCGGCCGCAATCGCCGCAAAGCTACATCCTCGGCGGCCAGGTGCTGCCGGCCGAGGGCCGCTCGGACCTGCTCGCCTTCGAGGCCGCGAACGAGGTGCTCGCTGGCGACTTCCTGGCGCGGATCAACATGGACCTGCGCGAGCGCCGCGGCTGGTCCTATGGCGCCCGCGGCGGCCCCGCTTCGGTCGCCGGCCCCGTGCCCTACATGCTCTCCGCCCCGGTCCAGGCCGACCGCACCGGCGACTCGATCGCGGCGATGATCGAGCAGGTCCGCGCCTTCCTCGGGCCGAACGGCGTCCAGCCGGCCGAGCTCAATCGGGTCGTGCTCGGCAACACCCGCGAGCTGCCCGGCCGCTTCCAGACCTCGAGCGCGGTGCTCGGCGCGATGCTGTCCAATGCCCTGCTCGGCCGTCCGGACGATTATTGGGAGACGATCGCCGCCCGCTACCGCGCGCTGGTCACCGGCCAGCTCGACCAGGCCGCCCGGCGCCTGATCGATCCGGCCCGGTTCGTCTGGGTGGTGGTCGGCGATGCGGCGCGGGTGCGGCCGCAGCTCGACCGGCTCGGTCTCCCCGTCGAGGTGCGGCCGGCAAGCTGAGATATCCCCGATATCGCTCGACATTGATCCGTGCCTGCTCAAGTCATCCCCATAGCGGGCTTTTGCGTCCTCGTTTGTCTCATGAGATGAGGAGGGCTGCGGGTTTCTCTCATGGCAAATCGGGACGAGCTCAGGGACTGGTTCTGTCGGGAGGTTCTCCCGCTCGAGCCAGCGCTCGTCCGCTTCCTGCGCCGCAACTGGCGCGACCCGGACGAGATCGGCGACTTCCGCCAGGACGTGTTCGCG
>JAYRLF010000448.1:0-3159 GCA_041905385.1 Allosphingosinicella sp. | reverse complement strand
GTCTCCGGCGGCAAGATCCGTCACCAGGCGGTGGCAGAGGCGCTCGGCCTCCAGTTCGAGCCTATTTAAGCGGACTGTGTCCCGGCGAAGGCCGGGACCCAGACTTCTTTTTTGGGACTAGGCCCCGGCCTTCGCCGGGGCACCTTGCTGACTAGCGCGCCGGTGTCGCAGGAGCAGGCTGCGTCGGCGATGGTGCCGGGACAGCCGCGTTCGGCGCTGCGCCGGGCGCCGGTGCCGCCGCTGGAATCTCCCCGCGTGCCCGCGCCTGCTGCAATGCCTCGAGCCGCTCCTCGATCAGCCGGCGATATTCGGCGTCGGCCGGAGCAGATGCGAGCAATTGCCGCCAGAGCCGCTCGGCCTCGTCGAAGCGGCCGCCCTGGGCGAGGGCGAGGCCGTAGAAGAAGCGCGGCGCCGGATGCTCGGGCGCGATCTGCGCCGCCCGCTGGAAGGCATATTGGGCGGCCGGCGTCATCATCATATTGGCATGCAGCACCAGCGCATTGCCGAGCCCGACCCAGAGGTCCGGATCGTTGGGGCTGTCGCGAAGGCCGCTTTGAATGATCTGGGCGGCGCCGAGCGTGTCGCCGCTGCGCTGATAGCCGTCCGCCATGGTCAGCCAGGCCGAGGCGCGGTCGAACCGGCCGAGCATGTTCTGGCGCATCGACGCGAACTCGCTTTCCGGAACGGCGCGGCGCGGCGGCGGCGCCTTCGGCCGGCCCGCCATGTCCGGGCTGCCCTGCCAGGTGTAGCCGGCGCAGGCGACGAGCAAGGCGGAGCCGAGGAACATCAAGGCCGCCCGGTCGCGGATGAACCAGGCGAGCGCGCCGCCGGTGAGCAGCGCCAGCGCGATCATCATCAGCCAGCCCATCAGCCCTTCCTCCGGCGGAATCGATTGCGGGCGAGGAACAGGCCGGCGAGAATCAGCAGGCCCGGCAGCACCCAGAGCGGCCAGGTCGTGGCGTCGAGCGGCGGATCGTAGCTCACCCAATTGCCGTAGCGCGAGATCAGCCAGGCCCGGATCTGCTCCGGAGATTCGCCGGCCAGGATCCGGGTCCGGATCAGCGAGCGCATATCGCCGGCCATCTCCGCATCGCTGTCCGCGATCGACTGGCCCTGGCAGACGAGGCAGCGAACCTCCTCCATCAGCGCCTTGGCCTGCTGCTCCTGGCGCGGATCGGGCAATTGGCGATTGGCATATTCGGCCGGCGGCAGCAGCGAATCGGCGAAGGCCGGCGTCGCGATCAGCAGCATCAAGGCGGCGAGCGCTGCCCTCATCGCGCCGCCTCATAGGCAGCCACGATCGCCGGCACGTCGGCCGGGTTGATCACGCCGATATGCTGGTGGCGGATCACGCCCCGGCCGTCGATGATGAAGCTTTCGGGGACGCCGGCCGAGCCCAGAGCGAGCTGGACGCGGCGATCGGTGTCGGCGCCGATCGCCCGGAACGGATCGCCATAGCTCACCAGGAAGGCGGCGAGGTCCTCGGGCCGGTCGCGCACCGCAATCCCCTCGATCGGAACGCCGCGCCGGCGCAATTCCTCGAGCTGCGGCGCCTCGATCCGGCACGGCAGGCACCAGCTCGCGAAGATGTTGACCAGCCGCGGCTGGCCGTCGGCGGAGATGCTCGCGACGCCCGGCCGCCCCTGGACCGCCGGCGGCAGGTCGAACACCGGCGCCGGCTGGCCGATCAGCGCGGATGGAATGGTGCGCTGCGACGGCGCGTAGAGGCCGAACGCGACGACCACCACGAACAGCGCGAACAGGAACAGGGGCACCCACAGGACCACCCGCCGCCTCATGCCAGCGCCTCCTGGAGCTTGGCGCGGCGCTCGCGGCGCCAGCGGCCGATCAGCGACAGGAAACCGCCGAGCGCGACCAGGCCGCCGCCGAACCAGATCAGCGTCACGAACGGCTTCCACCACATCCGCACCTGCCAGCGGCCGCCGTCGACCTCCTCGCCGAGCGCGACATAGAGCTGCCCGTCGAGCACGGTCCGGATCGCGGCCTCGCTGGTCGGGGTCGGCGGCGCGCTGAACATGCGGGCTTGCGGACGCAGGATGAACGGCGTCCCCTCGCCCCGGCGCGCCTGGAGCCGCGCCTCGATCGCCGTCCAGTTCGGACCGGCGACCGGATCGACGCCGTCGAGGCGGACGCTATAGGGGCCGACCTGCGCGGTCTGGCCCGGCGCCAGCGCGACCAGGGTCTCCTTGGTGAAGGCACTTTCCGACGCCATGCCGGCGAGGCTGACCGCGATGCCGAGATGCGCAATCACCATCCCCCAGGTGAAGAGCGGCGTCCGGCGCAGATTGCGGCCCCAGAGCGGCGCGACGCTGGCCGCCATCACGCCCGGCGCGATCACCAGGCCGAGCATCGGCAAGATCCCGATATTGGGCGCGAACAGCATCAGCAGCAGCAAGGCGGCCGCGCTGGCGACGATCGGGATCGCATAGCGGTTGACGAGGTCGCGGAACCGGTCGCGGCGCCATTTGAGCAATGGACCCATCCCCATCATCGCGACCAGGACCAAAGCGATCGGCCCTGCGAACCCGTTGAAATAGGGCGGGCCGATCGAGAGCTTCTCGCCGGTCGCCGCTTCGACGCCGAGCGGATAGATGGTGTAGAAGAAGACGATGCCGAGGATCGCCGAGAGCAGCAGATTGTTGGCGACCAGCGAGCCTTCCCGGCTGAAAAATTCGAACTGCGATCCTTCTTTCACCGTGCCGACGCGAAGGCCGAACAAGGCGAGCGCGCCGCCGATGTACAGCAGCAGCAGCACAAGGATGAAGGCGCCGCGCTCGGGGTCGACCGCGAAGGCGTGGACGCTGGTCAAAATGCCCGAGCGGACCAGGAAGGTGCCGATCATCGACATCGAGAAGGCGACCACGGCGAGCATGATCGTCCAGGCGCGCAAGCCGTCGCGGGTGGCGAGGACGGTGACGCTGTGCAGCAATGCAGTCGCCGCAAGCCAGGGCATCAGCGACGCATTCTCGACCGGGTCCCAGAACCACCAGCCGCCCCAGCCGAGCTCGTAATAGGCCCAATAGGAGCCGGCGGTGATGCCGAGGGTAAGGAAGATCCAGGCGCCGAGCACCCAGGGCCTCATCGCCCGGGCGAAGGCTGCGCCGACATCGCGGGTGATCAGCGCGCCGACCGCGAAGG
>JAYRLF010000033.1:10302-18844 GCA_041905385.1 Allosphingosinicella sp. | reverse complement strand
CGGTCGAGGCGGGCGCATTGCGCCGCGCTCTCTGCGATCTCCGCGCCTCCGCGCGCAATCTGATCTGGATGTGCGATTCAGTCTGAAGGGCGGTTCGTTCCGGCCGCCCGATGGGCGTAGCTGAACACGCGCGACAGCCGCCAGCCGTCCGGCGCCAGCTTCCAGACCTGGGTGAAGCGGGCATGGCCGACCAGCCGCTCCGGGCCGTCGCCGCGGCGCTCGTAAAATTGATGCTCGCCATCCTCGATCGCGCCGAAGCCGGGCACGGGGTGGACGTTGAGGGTCGGCCGCAGCAATTCGCGCCGCGAGCGCCAGGCGTCCGGTGCGCGCCGCTCCTCGCAATTGCGCCGATAGACGTCGAGGAAAGAGGCTGCGTCGGCCGCCACGACGCCGCCGCGATCATGGTACATTTCGAAATCCGGCGCGAGCATCGTCCCGAGCCGTTCCGGATCGCAGCCCTCGAACAGCAAGGCGAAGAATTCCGTGTCGCGCGCCGCGACGGCGTCGGTCAGCGCCGCCCCCTCGGGGAGAGCCGGAGCGGCCGAAGCGGATTGCGCGGCGATCATCGCGGCCGCGAGCGTTGCGATCATCGAAGACCTCCACTGTATTATTACATTAATACAGCGAAGGCCGGGTGCGTCAAGTCGCGCGTGTTCGCGCGAGCCAGTTGAGCAGGATCGCCGCGAGCAAGGCGGCCAAAGTGAGCCAGAAGCCGACCGCGACGTCGACCCGGATCAATTCAGCCAGCTGCTGCTCGTTGAACATGCCGCTGCCGGCGTCCGCGCCGCCTGCGGCGGGCGGGGCCGAATGGGTCTTCTCCGGGATCCGGATGAAGACCGTGTAGCTGATCAGGGCCGCGGCGAGCGCCGAGCCGACCATGCCCATCCAGATGGCGAGGCTGCGCTTCACGACGAAGCCGAGGACCAGCGCGAGGCCGATCAGGATGCCGGCGACGAGCACCGGATAGTCGGGCCCTTCATTGCCGGGCGGCCGCTCCGACTGGCCGGTCATCGGATTGTGCATCGTCACCGAGCCGGTGGCGAGATCGAGCCCGCTCATCGAGGCGAGCGTCTGCTCGGCGCAGGAGATGGTGACCCAGGGGAGCAGGAACAGCAGCAAGGCGACGAGCTTCGCGCCCCGGGCGAGGTTCATGAAGCCGAGCCCGCCGACCGCGGCGGCCGGATTGGGCGTGGTCGGCGCCGCTTCGGGCGGCGGCGCGGGCGTGGCGCTGGTGTCGGGCTGGTTGGGATCGCTTGCCATGACTTCCCCCCTTCGCGGCGGTGCCGGAAGGGGGGATGGTCCGCCCGGAGGGCGAACGAGTCAATGGCAATCGTTACGCTGCCGAAGCGGCGCGCGGCTTAGTAGCGCCGGTAACGATAGCGGTCGCGATAGCGCCAGTCGTCGTCATAGCGGTCGTAGCGATCGTTATAGCGCGCCCGCGCGATCTCGCGGCGGCATTCGCGCTGCTCGCGGCGAACGTCGCTGCGGCCATAGCCGTAGCCATAGCCCTGATTGCCGTAATAGCCGCCGCCACGCCACTGCGCCTGGGCCGGCGTCGCGGAGACCACCGCCGCGCCGAGCGCGCCGACGACGGCCGCCATCATCATCTTACGCATGAGAAATACTCCTCTCGTCCGGATTGGACCTGCCCGTCCAACGAATGGACTATGCGCGATGTTGCATGAACCGGCAGCGACGCCGCGTTCAGCCGGCGTTTAGCTCGCCGGCTCGAGCTCGCGGCACGGGAAGCGGTCGCGAATATGGCGGTTGAAGTGGCGCCCCTTGGAGAAAGCGGCGCGGAAGGCGGACACGGCTTCGGGCGGCACCTCCTCATAGAGGTAGCGCCGCCCGGTCGTGAACAAAATCTCGAGTTCGCGCGTGGCCGGCCGGTAGTCGAAGCTTCGAATGACCGTCGAAGGCATCGGCGTCGGCCGGCGTCACGCTTTAGCGGCAGCGAACGCCGCCGCGGTCGATCTCGCGGCCGATCGCTGCGCCCGCGGCGCCGCCGATCAGCGTGCCGAGCAGGCTCGAACGGCCGTCGTCGATCGCGTTGCCAAGCAGGGCGCCGACGCCGGCGCCGATGATCAGGCCGGTCGTGCCGTCGCTGCGGCGGCAATAATAGCGTCCGTCGCGGCCGCGATAGATGCGGTCGCCGCGGAGCAGGCGCCGCTCGCGATAATAGCGGCCGTCGCGATAATAATCGTCGGCATAATAAGCGGCATAGCCCGGCTCGTAGCGATTATAGTCGTAGCGCCGATAGTTGCGCCAATCGCGGCGGGCGTCGCGGCGATTGCGGGCATTGGCGATCTCGCGCCGGCATTCCGCGAGCTCGCGATAATATTCGCGGCGATTGTCGGAATTACGCAACTCGCGGTTGCATTCGCGCTGCTCCTGCCGGATGTCGCGCCGCGTCTGGGCTTCGGCCGGTGCCGCGGCGATGGGAATGGCCACGCCGGCAACGGCGGCGGCCAGGATCAACTTGCGCATCTCAAACTCCTCTGAACGAATCCCTGTCCCTGGGAATGAAACAACAACGATGAGGCGCACGGCCCGGTTTCATGAACGTCAGACAACGAGCTGACCGACCCCGGGAGCCATCATAACTTCGCTGCAATTTCAGCCTCTTAGTGGCTTTCGGCGAGTCGGCGAAATCGGGCCGGCCGGGCCTTGCGTCAGCCGATTGCGACCGATTCCGCCGTCGGGATGGCGCGCACGAAGGCCAGGCTGTCGAACATTTCGAGGAAGCTCACCGCCCTCCCGCCGGCGAACCGCCAGATGTCGACCTTGGGCGTGTCGACCAGCTTGCCGGTGGCCCGGTTGCGCCAGGCGCAGCGCCCGATCATGACGACATCGTCGCCGCCGTCGATGAAGCGATGGACGTCGAACGCGATCATCTCCCAATCGCGCGCCAGGGCCTGGAAATAGTCCATCGCGCCGGTCCGGCTGAAGCGGCTCGCGGCGAGCGCGTCGGGAAGGTCCGGCGTCAGCACGGTGCGCATCTCGATCTCGTCGCCGAACAGCTCGAGCCACTGGCCGGACGTGGCGCCCTTGCTCGCCGACCATAAGGCATAAGCCTCGCGCAGCCGCTGGGCCGGAGTGCCAGAGCGAAGGTCCGTCATCGCCACCTCCCCGCAATCACGCGACGGTGCGCTTCGCGCGCCGGCGAGTCAACGCGGGCCACCGTTCGCTGCGATTGACGCGCCGGCGCAATTGCGAAAACTTGTCTTTGTGGGCGAGGGGGAGCGAATGGGCGGTCGAAGCAAGGCACTGACGGCGCTGAGCGGGGGCTGGATCGTGGTCGTCGCAGCCTATCTTGGCTGGGGCGCGATCCAGGAGCGCGGCTTGTACCGCTGGCTGGTCGAGCAGCAGCTCGACCGGTTCGGGGCCTACTATCCGGGCTGGACCTTCATCCTGCCGGCGCTGCTGCTCGCCTTGCCCGCTCTGCTTCATCTGCGGCGCCGCGAGGCGGCCTGGGCCGAGCGGCTGCCCGGCCCGGCGGGCGAAGCGCAGCGCGGCGCGCGCGTCGCCAAGGTCACCGCAGCGATCGGCCTTGCTGCGGCTATGGTCGGCGTCGGCGCCTATCTGCTTTCGCAGCAGGTTCCGGACGGGTCGGAAGCGGCGGTGCCGGTCGAGATCGCGACCCTCGGGGAGGGTGCTGTTCCCGGGACCAAGGTCACCGTTCGCGGCGTGCCCGACGACGCGGCCTCGACTGTGGTGAGCGAAACCGGCCGCACCATCGACGAGAATGTCGGCTATGTCGCCTTCCGCCCGGAGACCGGCGCCAAGGCCGAGCCGGCGCGCCTGTTCATCGCCCGTCGCATCGGCGGCAGCGCCGAGCTCGGCACCAGCCAATATTTCATGCCCGATCAGGAGGGCTATCTGGTCGAGAATGGGCTCCCTTTGCCGGCGCTGCGTGATCTGCAGTCGCGCGGCATCGCCGTGGCGACGCCGCATTTCGTGCTGCGGCCGGGCGACGGCACACGGCGCGATCCTTATTATGTCACAGCAGGCGTGAGCGGGCTGATCTGCATTGCCTGCTTGATCGTGGCGTTGATCGGCGGCCTTCAGGCGCGGGCAAAGCGCCGGACGGCATGATAGGAAATCCGCTCCGCGCGGGAGCGCGCACGGAAGTCCGTCAGATCAGGGCGACGCTTTCGAGGCCGGCGGGCGAGATCGGTTCGATCAGATACATGCCGGCGCGGCCCTCGGCGGACCAGCGGATCACGCCGCGATGCTCGCGTCCGCTCGGCAGGACGAGCTTGCCGTTGGTGCCGGCCCGGATGCCGCCGTCATGGCTGAAGCCGACGCCATGCTGCGAGACATTGTTCACCTCGATCGCGTTGAGGCCCTTCTCGCCATAGAGGATCGCCCGGATCGAGACCGGCAGGCGCGGCGGCCGGTAGCCGGCGCGCTTCTGCTCCTCGACCAGGCCCTTCAGCACCGCGACGCAGTCGATCGGGCTGTCGAGCGCGACGCCGCAGCGTTCGCCGTCCCACCAGACCGCGCGCCCCTCGAGCGAGACCGTGTCGGACAAGCCGATGCGCAGCCTCTCCCCGACCGTGACCGGGACAGAAGCGAGCAGCATCATGCCGTCGTCGGAAATGTTGCGCACGCGCCAGAGGCCGGAATCGCCGGTCCGGCTGACCCGTGCCATCCGCATCACGGTGTGGAAGCGGCAATTCGATCGCCGTTCGTGCGCGATCGGCGCTGGCGTCTGCTCGAACCGTTCGGGCCTGACCATCTGAAGCTGCGTCGCCATCTATCTGCTCCCCTTTGCCGACGGAAGCCGGCGCATTTAGACATTGGAAACCAAATCAAATCAAGATTTGTTTCCTATAACGGAGAAAAATTTACAGGGTTTAGCTGGCGGTAACCAAAGTATTGACGCGAGCGATATTTAGTTTCCTCGGCGAAACAGGCGCTTCGATAGTTAATCACGGATTAACCATAGCGAGGCGCAAAAAAAAGAAGCGCGGCCGTTTGCGGGCAGCGCTTCGAAAATCAGCGTAAAAACGTTGTCAGCGGCAGCGCAGATTGCCGCGGTCGATCTCCCGTCCGAGCAGGGCGCCGGCGCCCGCGCCGACCAGGGTCCCGAGCGTGCGCGAGCGGCCGCGGTCGAGCGAACGGCCGATCAGGGCCCCGGCCGCGGCGCCGACGATCAGGCCCGTCGATCCGTCGCCGCGCCGGCAACGGTAGCGGCCGTCGCGGTCGCGCCAGACCTCGTCGCGATAGGTCAACGCGCGCTCGGCGTCGCGCGCCCGGCGGCCATGGGCGGGCGCCCAGGGCGGCGGATCGGCAAAGACCGGCGTGGCCGGTGCGAGCACCGCGATCGCGGCGGCGGCGATGATCGTCTTCCTCATGCTACGGCTCCGTAATGAACTGCCCCTGTTCGGCGCCCCAACGCCGCACGCGACGCTATGTTGCATGCGGCGAGTCCGTTTTACGGTCAGACCCGCCCTTCGAACAGATCGGCGCGCCAGGTCTGGAGATCGTCCGGGGTGCGGGGCGAGGCGAGCAGCCTCGACCAGGCGGCGGCTTCGTGCGCGACCACGCCGAGCTCCCAGACGCAGAAGGTGGGACGGATCGTCCCGATCGCCTGCGGATAGCCGGAGTCGAACGGGGCGAATTCGGTCATGCCGCCCTGACGGAACCAGACCGCCTCCCATGCCTCATTGGCGCCGCGCCAGACCGTGATCAGCAGGAAGTAGAAGTCCTCGCCGCAGCGGTGGAGCAGGGCGAAGCCGCGATCGCCCTTGAGCCCGGCGCGTTCGCCGCCCTCGTCGGTCAGGAACGCCCGGGCCGCATGGCTGATCGTGTCCGGCACCGGCTCGCCGGGCGTTTCGAGATGGTAATATTTGATCTCGCTGGCGCTGACCCGCAGCAAGCCTCGCGGCACCGCCTGCTTCGGATGGTGACGATAAGCCGGCGGCACATGCATGAAAGCGGACATGGAGCGCTCCTATGTTCGCTCTTTGTTCTAGTCAATGCGGCCATGACGGTAAAGCCCTCTTCCGCGCCGGCGGCTTTCAGCGGAGGGAACGCGCCATCGTCGGCGCCGGCCCGAACCTGGTCTGCGTCTCGCCGGTCTGGACGAAGCCGCAGCGCCGGTAGAAGTCGATCGCGGCAGGATTGACCGCGACCGTCATCCGCGCGCACCCGTGCTCGCGAACCGCCTCCGCAACTGCCTCGACCAATGCGCGGCCGATGCCACTGCGCCACCGGTCGGGATCGACGAACAGACCGTCCAGCTCGGCCTCGCCCTCGGCGCCGCCGAGGATCCAGTTCGCATAGCCTGTCAGTCCGTCCGGCTCGGCGGCGACCAGGACGCGGCCCGCATCGATCTCCGCGGGATCGAGGCCGAGCGCGTCGGGATGGGCGAGCAGCTGCGCGCGATAGTCGGCATTGGCCAGCGAGGCGCGGCGCTGCAGCGCCTCGACCGCACCATGGTCGGCCGGTTCGGCGCGCCTCACCAATGTCATTCGAAGATGCGGGAGACCGTGCCGGTGTCCCTCACCTCGATCTCGGGTCCGCGCCACGGCAGCAGCCGCATCACCACCATTCCGGCCAGGTGCAGCAAGGTGAAGGCGCCGACGATGATCAGCGCCGCGATGGCGGCGATCGGAATCGGATCGCCGTCGGTGACGGTGCCGCCGACCAGCGCGTCGAGCACCAGCAGTCCGGGCACGAACAGGATGGCCGCGCCGAGCCCCGATACCAGCACCAGCTTCAGCTGCGAACCGATCGAAAGCTGGTTCAGCCGGACCTTCATCGGCGCTCAGGCGGCCCCGGTCGCGCGGGCGACCTGGAGCGTGTCGACATATTGCTGGAACGACGTCAGCTTGCCCTCGGTGACGCGCCAGACATGGACCATCTGCGCGTCGATCGCGCCGCCAGTCGCCTTGCAGCTGCCGCCATAGCGGCCGAGCACGACCACGGTGTCGCCGGCGTCGAGATATTCCTGCGGAATGGCGGCAAAGCCGTCCCATTCGCCGCCGAGCCGGGCGAAGACGCCGCCGAGGATGGCGTCATGGCCGCGATAGGGATTGCCGTCGGCATAAGGGAAATTCTCGGCCTCGTTCCAGACCATGTCCGGATGCATCCGGCCGAGCACGCCGCCGATATTCCCGGCCGCAAAGTCCTCATAGATCCCGCGCACCAGCGCGACATTGTCCTGGCTCATGATCCGCTCTCCCCTCCCGCCGTGCTGAAGCGGGCAAAATGCGGCAAATCGGGATCGAGCGCCACCCAGCTCAGCCGCTCCTCGACCCAGATCTCCTTGTCGGGCGGAAGGGCCTCGGGATCGTCGAGCGAGGCGGTGGTGACGTCGAACAGGCCGGGCCGGTTGGCGCGGCGATAGCTGAGCGAGGTGCCGCAGCGCGCGCAAAAGCCCCGCTCGACGCCGGGCGAGGATTCGTAGACGGCGAGCATGCCGTCCGTGATCTCGACCGCGGCCTCGTCGAAGATCGCCCAGGCGAGGCTCGGTCCGCCGGTGGCGCGGCGGCAGGAAAAGCAGTGGCAATGCGAGGTCGCCTGCGGCGCGCCGGTCACCCGGTAGCGCACGGCGCCGCACAAACATCCTCCGGTCGCGGTCATGAGGAGGTGGTCCTTCAGCAAAATCGGATTGGGCAGCTCTACCAAGTTGCGCGGCCGAATCCTCGCCCGAATTGCGCCGCCACAACTTCGCCCCAATCAACGGCGATCCCTTGCTCCGACAGGGGCTGACAGGCGCGGAGGCGCTTGATGACGATGAGTCTGCTGCTCGCGCTGCAGGCCGCCGCGGCCGCGCCGGCGCCGCAGGCGATCCAGCCGCTCGACTTCGATCTTTCGCGCGTGCGGCCGTTCGAGGTCGGCGACGCGGCGACCCAGGCGCCGCTCAACTGCCGCACCGCCGACGATAGCGAGATCGTCGTCTGCGGCCGGCGGCCCGCCGGCGGCGCCTATCCGCTCGAGGAGATGGCGCGGATGTTCGCGGTCGAGCCGCTCCTCGCCGAGACCCGCCTGTTCGGCAATGCCGCAGGACGCGTCGAGGTCGAATCCGCGACCCTCGGCCGCGGCGAGGTCAGCAACCGGATCATGGTCCGCCTGCGCCTCCCCTTCTGATCGCGATCTTGAGCTGGGGCCGGTCTGCCGCTAGGGCGGCCGGCCCGCGCCAATGGCGGCGCGGACTCGATGATGGAGGGCGTCATGAAAACCATCGACAAGATCGCCGATCTCCCCTGCTTTCGAGGTCAGCTCAAAGCGGCGTAAGGGGTTCCCGTCCGAGACCCGGGTCAAACGCGGCCTGCGCGTGGTCCATGGCGACAAGGAACTGGTCGAGAAGCTGGGCCGCAACGATCCCTGCCCGTGCGGCTCGGGGAAGAGATTTCAAGCGCTGCTGCCTGATAACCGGCCGGTTTCGACGGCGCCGAACGCCACGACTATTGGCGCGATTGATCGGGCGTGGCCCGGAGCGGTCGCCGCGCGCCGCGATATGTTTCGAATGCCTTTCACGGCCGCTCCCGGTCCCGGCGCGCCGGCTCCGGGGCCGGGAGAGGGACCGGTT
>JAYRLF010000033.1:0-10292 GCA_041905385.1 Allosphingosinicella sp. | reverse complement strand
GACGCGCCGAGCAGCTCCCTTTTCTCCGGCATCACATAGGTCTCGTCCTTGACCGGCATCGAATGATGTTCGTGGACGATCAGCCATTCGCCGTCGCGCTTGACCAGGCCGACGGTCAGGCGGAAGCGGAAGTCGCCCCCGGTGGTGCCGTCGCAATGGACCAGGCAGGAGGTGAAGGCGACCTCAACGCCGGCGGTCACCTCGAGCTGCTCCGGCGCGAAGGTGAGCGGGCCGCGCTGGCTGTCGAAGAAGAAGTCCCAGGTCCGGTCATATTCCTCGAGTCCGCGGACCGAATCGGGAAAATCGAACATCAGCAGATCGTCGGCATGGTGGGCGAGGATCGCCTTGCGGTCGCCGCGGCTGACCGCGTCGAGAAAGTCGCGGACGATGCGCTCGACCTGCCGTTCATTGTCCGTCGCCATCTTGGTCTCCGTCCTTTGGTGAGCCCGGCGCGATCAACGGCCGCCCGGCGCCGATTTTCCCGGCCGCGCGGCGGGGCGGTCGAACCGTCCGGCTAGCCGCGCCAGAAGAAGGCCGCGGTGACGCCGTAGCAGATGACGAGCACGACGCCGCGCACCCAGGCGGCCGGCAGCAGCAGGCCGAGCCGCGCCCCGAGCCAGCCGCCGGCAATCGCGCCGGCAGCGACCGGCAGGACGTAGAGCCACGCGATCAGGTCGAACAGGATGAAGATCGCGCACGCCGCGAGGTTCGCCGCGACCAGGAACAGGGTGCGCGCCGGCGCCAGCTCCTTGATCGACAAATGGGTCACCAGCACCCAGCTCGCCATCATGATCAAGGAGACGGCGCCGCCGAAATAGCCGCCATAGATGCCGATCACGAACTGCAGCACCGCGGCGCCGGCCGCGTGCAGCGCGAAGTCGGTCCGCTCGAGCCTTTCCCTGATGCCGCCGGCAAAGGTCAAGGCGAGGCTGGCGACCAGCAGCAGCCAGGGCAGGATCTGGCGGAAGGTCGCCTCGGTGGTGAGGTGGAGCAGCACCGCGCCGACCGTCCCGCCGGCGATGGTGAGCGCGAACATCTGGCCGATCGACAGCGGTCCGAACCGCCGCAGCCCGTGCCGATAGGTCCAGGCGCTGACCATCGCGCCCGGCAGCAAGGCGGTGTTGCTGGTCGCATTGGCGACGGTCGGCGGAAGGCCCGCGGCGAGCAAGGCCGGGAAGGAAGCGAAGGTGCCGCCCCCCGCCATCGCGTTCATCGCGCCGGCGACGAGCCCGGCGAGGGCGAGGAGGGCGAGATCGAGCACAATGCCGCGTAGCGGTGGGCGCTGCGGCTGCCAACCGGGCGGCCATTGCGGGTGGAATCCGAAAGTGCGACGGTCTCCTCGTGCTCGCTTCCACGCTCCGCATCGACCGCCGCTTCCGCGGGCCGCCGGCCAGCGGCAATGGCGGCTATGTCTGCGGATTGCTGGCGCGGGAGCTTGGCGGCTCGGACTGCACCGTGACCCTGCGCCAGCCGCCGCCCCTGGACGAAGATCTACGGGTCGAGCGCGCGGGCGGCGAGGTGTCCCTGCTCGATGGCGACCGGCTGATCGCCACGGCGGTCCGTACGGTACTTGCGCATCAGGTTCCGCCCCCGCCGCGTCATGACGCGGCGGTCGAGGCGGAAGGCCGCTTCACCGGTCTCGATCATCATATCTTCCCGGGGTGCTTCGTCTGCGGGCCGGAGCGCAGCGCCGGTGACGGACTGCGCATCTTTCCGGGCCCGGTCCCCGGCGCCGAGACCGGTCAGGTCGCCGCCGGCTGGGTCCCGGAACCAAGCCTCGGCGACGGCGCCGGCCAGGTCCGTCCCGAATTCGTCTGGGCCGCGCTCGATTGCCCCGGCTATTTCGCGGTCCAGCAGCAGGCGGGGCTCGCCCTGCTCGGCCGGCTCGGCGTCACCATCCGTCGGCATCCGATGGTCGGCGAACCCGTCACCGTCACCGGATGGGCGATCGACAGCAGCGGCCGCAAGCACCGCGCCGGCTCCGCGCTGCACGACTCCAGCGGAAGCCTGATTGCCGCCGGCGTTGCGACCTGGATCACGCTCGAGCCGCAGGCCTGATGGGCTGGTTCTGTCCCACCCTTCCGATCGCCTTCAAATGATCGACCGACCAATTCGTCGCCGACTGATCCGTGCCGGCCTTAGCCGGGGTCGCGCCGGGTGAAGATGAGGGTGAACCCGGCCGCGAGGATCGCGACCGAGAGAACGCCAATCGCAATGCCGCCTGCCCAGGGCCGCGGCAGCAGATCTTCGAATTGCACGTACCAGGCCATCGCCGCGATCGCCGCGCCCGCATAGGCGATCAGGAAACCGGCATCGCGCCGCTTGCGGTTCGTCCGGTTGGCGAAGACGGTCTGAACCGGCACCTCGCGCCCCGCCTCGAACCCCTTCGGCATGCGGGCGCCGAAATCATAGTCGAAATTCTCCTCCATCCATTCCCGCCGCCCCTCCGGGATCATCGCCTTGAAATGGTCGAACACGCGCTCGCCCTGCGCGCGCGCCGCCTCGGGCACCGGCAGGCGGACCAGCTTCAGCAGGGTGCTGTTCTTGGTCTGCATCGTCCAGACGATCTCGATGCAGCAGGGCGCGACCTCGAACCAGCAGATGCCGGACGGCACCTCCGAGCTGATCTTGCCCTGGACCAGGTGCCAGGAGCCGTCGACCATCAGCGCGCGTTCACCGACGATGACCTCGATCCCGTCCGGCCGCGTGCGCGGGCGGTATCGCAGGTCGCTGTGGGCATAGGGTTCGCGCGCATCGTCGAAGGCGCGGAACCGGTTCCAGTCCGCGGCCGAGACCCACCAGCGCGCCACCAGGTCGCGGCCGGCGCGCAGCTGCGCCTGGCCGTAGACAGCCCGTCCGAAATGGATGCCGAAGGCGACGCCGATCAGCGCGACGAGGGCGCCGCCGAGCATCGGCACCAGCGCCGCCGGATCGTCCCCGAGCCGCGCATGCTGGACCAGGCCGTAAATCCCGACCGGCGTGCCGATCAGCACCGCGCCGATGCACAGGACGAACTTGGGCATCGGATCCTGCATGCCTAATCCCCCCTGCGAAGACTGTGCGGCAAATCCCCGGTCCGGCCAAGGGCTGCGCCGGATCGACCACCCACATCCGGGCGGCGTCGCCGCCCAATTTTTCGCGCGAGGAACGCGGAGGACGCAGAGACGTAGAGATTCAGCGGCGTGCCTGCGCCGCAATTCATCGAATCATTTCGGAACTTCGCGCGGCGCTAGCTTCTCTGCGATCTCTGCGTCTCTGCGAGTACTCAATTCACGGAGCATCCGCAAACAGCGCGGACTCGTCGTCTCACAATCCTCTCCGCGCCTCCGCGCGAACCAAAAACTACCGTCAGCGCAAGACGCGGAAGCCCGCGTCGCGCATGTCGGTCAGGATCATGTCGCCGTCCGGCCCGACCTGGAACGCGCCATAGGCCGCGCCCGCAAAGGCCTGGGCCTGGCCCTCCTCGAAGAAATAGGCGTTGGTCGCGAATTGCGGAGTGCCGCCGCGGATCCGGTAGCGCAGCGCGATCTCGCCGGGCGCGAGCGGGCGGCCGTCGGCAAAGCGGCGGAAATGGCCGACCCGCTGCTGGTCGAGACCGACGACGACATGGCCGTCGGCGACGTTCGGCCGGGCGACGCCCATCGGAAAGGCCCGGGTCGCGACCTCGAAGCGCAGCGCCATATAGTCGCCTTGCATCAGCGAGCGCGGGTCGACCGGCGCGAGCCGGAGGAGCACCAACTGGCCGTCGGTCAGCAGCTGCTCGCGCTGATAGATGCCGAAATTGACGAAACCGAGCACGGCCAGGCCGGCGAGGATCGCGAGCAGCTTACGCATGGGCCGCCTCCGTCGCCGGCGTGCCGCGCCGCAGCAGCAGCCAGGCGCCGAGCAGCAGCACGCCGGTCAGCGCCAGCATCCCCGATTTCTCGAGCAGGGTCGCGTGCAGGCTGTAGTAGAAATGGCCGACGAACAGGAACAGGCAGACGATGCCGAGGCCCATCAGGATGCGGTTGCCGGCGGCGAAGCCGAGCAGCAGCACGAGCAGCGCCGTGGTCAGGCCGGGCGCGTTCAGCGCCAGTAGGCCGAACAGCACGGCCGCGCCGATCGCCGCCATGCCTGTCATGCTGCCCGGTCCATGCCCCTCGCGCGCCACCAGCCGGATCGCGACCCAGACCAGCACCGCCGCGGTCAGGCTGCGCCCGATCATCGGCCCCCAAAGGGCGAGCCAGTCGCCGACCCGGCTCGCCCCGGTCACCCATTCGTCCATCGCGAACATGCGGAACATCTCGACCAGCAGCACCGCCAGCATCAGCCCATAGCCGACCGGCCGCCACAAGGTGCCGCTCCCCGCCCAGAGCCGCGGCTCGAGCCAGATCCAGGCGAGGCCGACGCAGAGCAAGGGCGCCGCGAAGCCGTGCAGCTCGAGCAATTTGACCGCGAGCGCGAGCGCGATCGCGGCGCCGCCGCTGGTCAGCACCCGGTGCAGGAAATTGGGGATGAGGAAGGCGAGCGCGCCCTCGACGATCGCCATCGCGATATAGAAAGGCGCCCTTTCCATCGGCAGGAAATCGCTCAGTCCGAAGCCGATCAGCACCTGGCCGACCAGGCTGATCACCAGCGCGAACTGCTCCATGAAGTCATTGTCGTCGAACTGCTTGAACATGACGAACGCGCCGGCGCAGCACAGGCCGCCAAGAATGATGCCCGGCGCGGCATTCTCCAGCACGAACGCGAAGCCAGCGCCGACGAATCCGATCAGGAACAAGGCGCCGATCCAGCCGGCGATGCCGAGGATGACGCGCACATACCAGGGCGACCGCGCCGTTTCGGCCGCCGGCATCTCGCCCTCGGCCAGCCCTTCCGCCTGCAGCTTCGCCCACAGCGCGGCGCCGCTCATGCCCTTTGCTCCTGCACGATCCGCTTCAGCCAAATCGCGCCGCCGGCCGACATGCCGATCACGACCAGGCCGATGAACAGGAAGGCGCCGGCATCGCCCTGCTTGAGCAGCGTATCCGACAGGAAAGCGACCGTGACGACGATGACGCTCAAGAGCCCGCCGGCCAGCATGAAGGCGTCCGGCCGCTTGCGCCGGTACCAATAATAGAGCGCGCCCACCCAGCCGAAATAGGCGAGCATCGCGGCGCCGATCAGCCGGTCATCGTTCATGCCGCCGGTGATCGCCCAGACCCCGAGCACGGTCGCCCACCAGCCGCTCGCCACCGCCACCAGCCGCGGCGCCCAGGCGTCCTGGAGCCAGGCGATGCCGCTGCGCCGCGCCGCCTCCCAGGCGACCAGCGCCGCGCTGTTGAGGGCGAACAGCGACCAGATCATCACCTCCTCGTCGAGCGACAGCCGCACGTGCAGCATCGCGGTCAGGTTCAAGAGGCCGAGCCAGAGCAGCCACAAGGGGCTGAACCGGCCGATCAGCACCCATGGCAGGATCAGCACGGCCCACCAGCCGAACAATTCGAACGTGTCGGCGCCGGTCTGGTAGACTTGGCCGGTCAGCGCCAGCAGCGCCCCGGTCAGCAGGCTCAGCAGCAACAGCACCGCCTTGCCGGCCAGGCTGTCGACCCCGGTCCACCAGCACAGGCCGAGCGACGCCAGGATCGCCGCCTCGACCAGGCCGAACTTGGCCATGCGCGGCAGCTCGGCCCAGTTGAAGGCGAAGAAGAAGATCACCGCCGTGGCGAGCGCGATCGTGCCGAGCCACAAGGTCAGCCGGGTCAGGAAGGCGAGCCAGTCGGCCGGCGTCGGCAGCTGGCCGGCGCTGCGCAGCGCCGCCTCCTGGTGCGCGGGGGCGATCCGGCCGGCGTCAATCCAGTCCAGCACCTCGCTCCGGCTCATGCGCGTCCCCCCGGACAGTTCCGTTACGCCTGCGTATCAGCTAAACCCGCGCCCTGCCAACGCCGCTTGCGGACTCGCAGGGATTGGCCTGTTGTCGATTGCGGGAGGGGCTCATGCAGATGCGGGCGTTTCTTGCGTTTCACCGAGCCAGGGCCGTCACAGGCTTGTGCGCTCTCATGCTCGCCGGTTCCGCAACGGCGGTGTTCGCCCAACAGGCGTGTCCCGCCGAGCCGCTGATCGACGTCCACGTCCACGCCTATCGCGCCGATCCCAGGCTCGCCAACCGGGTGCCGAACCTCGGCACGGGCGCGCCCAATGCCGCAACGGACGGAACCAGTCACCGCGCGCAGACGCTGGCCGAATTGCGGCGTCTCGGCGCGCTCCGTGCCATCGTCGGTTCCGACGACCACGAGGCCGAGGCGGCGATGGTGGCGGCCGATCCGAGCCTGTTCCGCCGCGGCTATGGCGTCGGCATCCCGACCGAAGCCGATTTGCAGGCGATCCGGCGGCTGCACCGCGAGGGCCGATTGGCGATGATCGGCGAGGTCGCGCCGCAATATGGCGGCGTTGCGCCGACCGACCCGCGGCTCGAGCCGCTGTGGGCGCTCGCCGAGGAATTGCAGGTTCCCGTCGGCTTCCACATCGGTCGCGGTCCGCCGGTCTTCGCCGCACCTCGTCATCCCGCCGCGATCGGCGACCCGCTGCTGCTCGAACCGGTCCTCGCCCGCCACCCGCGCCTCAAGCTGTTCCTGATGCACGGCGGCTTTCCCTTCGCCGACAATACCGAGGCGCTGCTCGGCCGCTATCCCAACATCTACCTGGATCTCGGCGCGATCCACTGGGCCGAGCACCGCCCCGCTTTCCATCGCTATCTCCGCCGCATGGTCGACGGCGGCTTCGCGCGCCGCATCCTGTTCGGCTCGGACCAGATGGTCTGGCCGGACGCGATCGCGCAATCGGTGCAGGCCTATCGCGAGGCGGACTATCTGACCGAGGCCCAGCGCCGCGACATCTTCTTCAACAATGCCGTCCGATTCTTCGGATGGACGGACCTCGAGCGCTGCATCCGCGGCTGACGAGGCCGGTTGGTAACAAGTCGGAAAGCAGGATGAACTAGCCTGAGCAGGACAAGGGAGGGCCGCATGGGCGACGGACGACTTTCCGCGGAACTGCTCGAGCGGGTCCGGGCCCGCGCCGCCGATCCTGGGCGGCGATCGGACAACGCCTCGCTGGCGGCGAACAGCGTGCCGATCGAAACCCTGTTCGCCGGCCTGCCGCCGATCCAGGACCCGGCGATCCAGGCCCATGTCGACCATGCCCAGAATATGCTGTCGCGGATGATGGGAATGTTCGGCGGCGCCGGCGGCGGGCCGACCTTCGCGGCGATCGGGCCGGGCGTCGGCTTTGCCGGCGGCATGATGTCGCTCGGCGGTCCCGCCGAGGCGCCGCCATTGCCGGCGCCGTGCGGCGAAGGCTGGCTCGGCGCGACCGAGGCCAGCTTGGGCTTCGCGCTGCCGCCGGCTTTGCGCCAGCTCTACGCCGAGGTCGCCGACGGCGGCTTCGGCCCGGGCGGGGGCCTCTACAGCCTCGATGCGCTCACCGCCAAATGGCGCGAGCTCACCGCCGAGCCGGTCGGCCCTCAGGGCCAGGCCTGGCCGCGCAACCTGCTGCCGATCGCCGGCGAGCGCTGGGACCTCACCTGCCTCGACCGCGACAGCGGCCGGCTGGTCTTCTGGGACGTCGAGGAGCTGGCCGATGACGAGGAGGATGATCCCGGCGACGCGGCCTGGAAGCGCTCCTTCCAGCCCGAGGCGGAAAGCCTGGACGTCTGGCTCGGCCGCTGGTTGGACGGGCCGACCGAGGCGGAACGGATCTTTTCGCGCGAGGTATAGGCGGGGAAGGACGGGAGCCGGCTGGTCCGGCTCGAATTGCGATCGAACGGCGCCTCACTCCCTCTTCTCTCTGAGTCACCCCGGCGAACGCCGGGGCTCATGAATACGGAGGGGACTCACGTCTCACGGTGGTGTTCATGGGTTCCGGCTTTCGCCGGAAAGACTCGGGTGGGTACTGGTTCGCCCTACGCCTCGAAGCGACTGCCGGGGTCGCGATCTCTCGCGTACCGACGTGCGAGCGGGAAAGGCGGCAGCCAGCTTTCCCGGCGGATTGTCCAGCTTTCATAAGTCGGCACCAGCTGATCCGGTGCATCGAGCGCCCCCAGATTGACCTCGATCTCGTCGCCGCTGCGCCCGAACACCGACGAACCGCACCGAGGGCAGAAATGCCGCCCCGCATAATCGCGCGTCTCGCCGTCCACCGTCACCGCATCCTGGGGAAAGATGGCGGAGGCGTGAAACAGCGCGCCATGATGCTTGCGGCAGTCGAGGCAGTGACACAGGCCGACGCGATAGGGCCACCCGGTCGCGACGATCCGGACAGCGCCGCACAAACAGCCTCCCGTGAATCGGTCCATGCCGCGTCTCCTTCCAGAAGCTCCGAGGCGAACGACCATCTCTTAGGCATCGGCCGTGAAAGCGCCAAATCGAGGCCGTGGCCTTGGAGATGGCGGTTCGCGCATTCGCACCCGCGATCGTCGGCGCATGACGCTCGCTCCGCATTGAATAGGCGATCCGTTCGATTGCTGGTCTAAGAAAGGAACGGCCTGGATCGGATCCGAGGGGGCGTTCGATGAACCACAAGCTTTCGCGGCGGCAGATGATCGCGGGCGCAATCGCGAGCGGCGGACTGGCGAGCCTGCCGAGCCGCGTCGCCGGCCAGCCCGGCAGTTCCACCCTGTTCCGCGACGTCTCGTTGGTCGACGGCACCGGCGCGCCGCCGCGGCCGGCGAACGTGCTGGTCGCCGGCGATTCCATCGTCCGCATCGCGGCGCCGGCACGCGAGCGCGTCCCGCCCGCGACCCGAATCGTCGAGGGCAATGGCCGGGTTCTCGCCCCCGGCTTCATCGATCTCCACACCCATGGCGATCCGCTCCGCAGCCCCTATGACCTTTTCCTCGCCATGGGCGTGACCACCATCACCCTCGGCGTCGACGGCAGCGGCCCGGGGACAGGCCAGGAACGCGACACCACCGCCTGGCGCGCCGCGGTGGCGCGGTCGCCGCTCGACACCAACCTCGCCTTGCTGGTCGGCCATGGCACGATCCGGCGCGCGGCCGGCATAACGGATTCGGTGCGCCGGCCGGACGCGGCCCAGCTCGAGCGGCTGGCCGCCGCGCTCGACGCCGAATTCCGCGCGGGCGTGTTCGGCCTCTCCTACGGCCTCGAATATGTGCCCGGCATCTATTCGGAAAGCGCCGAGCATCAGGCGCTCGGCCGCGTCGCCGCCCGCTATGACGGCGTCGTCATGAGCCACATGCGCTCGGAAAATGACGATGCGATCGAGGCGTCGATCGACGAACTGATCGCCTCCGCCGGCGGGGCGCGCCCGCACATCTCGCACTTGAAAATCGTGTTCGGCCGCGGCGAGGCGCGCGCCCGCAGCCTGCTCGATTTCCTCGCCGCCAAGCGCGCCGCCGGCGTCCGCCTCACCGCCGACGAATATCCCTATGAGGCCGGCTTCACCGGCATCGGCATCCTCTTCCCGGAATGGGCGCTGCCGCCGACCGATTATGCCGCCATCGTCCGGACTCGCCGCCAGGAACTGTACGACTATCTGGTGCAGCGCATGACCCGGCGCGGGGGCCCCGGGGCGCTCCTGCTCGGCACCGGCGCGCATGCCGGCAAGACGCTCGAGCAAGTCGCACGGGAAGCGGGCCGCCATTATGCCGACGTCCTAATCGAGCTCGGCCCCGAAGGCGGATCCGGCGCCCATTTCACGATGGACAAGGCGCTGCAGGACGCGCTGCTGGTCGACCCCCACGTCGCCTTCTCGACCGACGGCGGCCCCGGCCAGCGCCACCCGCGCGGCGCCGGCACCTATGCCAAGCTGATCGAGGAATATGTCGTCGGCACGCGCCGGCTGACGCTCCAGGAAATGGTCCGCAAGGCGACCTCCTACCCGGCCCGCATCCTCCGCCTCCGCGACCGCGGCACGATCCGCGTCGGCGCCAAGGCCGACCTGCTCCTGTTCGATCCCGCCCGGGTGCGGGCCCGCGCGACCTATGTCGATCCGTTCGCCAAGGCCGAGGGATTCGACCTGGTGATGGTCAACGGGCGGACCGCTTATGCCGAGGGGAGCAAGGTCGGGAGGCCGGGGAATTTGCTGGCGCGATTCTGAAGCCCCTCCCTGCACGCAAGGCTATCGGATGCACACATCTGCCCTTGTACGTTCCCCGGCGAAGGCCGGGGTTCAGTCGGACGCATGTTTTCAGTCACTCAGGCTGTCTGGATCCCGGCCTTCGCCGGGAAACGGAACGACCCTAAGCCGCTGATTTTCCCTTGGTTCTGAGGAAGTGTGAATCTGATTGGCACGCAGGGTGGGGTTTGGGGTGG
>JAYRLF010000447.1:0-3172 GCA_041905385.1 Allosphingosinicella sp. | reverse complement strand
GGACCCGGGTCCGCCGCGTGCCGGCCGGCATCTTCTTCCTGCCCGGCCGCGCGTGGGAGCGAGAAGCGGAAGAGCGCGCCGCCGTCGGCTTGATTGGCGCAGGAGATCTCGCCGCCATGCGCGGCGATGATCGACTGGCAGATCGACAGGCCGATGCCGATGCCCTCCTCCTTGGTCGTGAAGAAACCCTCGAAGACACGGTCGATATGCTGGGGCTCGATGCCGGGGCCACCGTCCCGCAGCGTCAAGGCGACGCCCGCCTCGCCGTCGCTGCCGGTCTCCAGCGCGATCCAGCGCCGCCGCGCCCCCGACCGGGCCATGGCCTGGATGCTGTTGACCAAGAGGTTGACGATCACCTGCTGCAGCTGGACCCGGTCCGCGCGCACCGGCGGGAGGTCCCGCGCGAGCGTCAGCGACAGGCCGATCGCGCGCGCCTCGAGGTCGTGGCGGACGACGAGCAGCGCCTCCTCGATGAGGGCGTTGAGGTCGAGCGGCGACCGTTCGGGGGCGTGACGTGCCGCCATCCCGCGGATTCGCCGGACGATCGCGCCGGCATGGCCGGCGCTGTCGACGATCCGCTCGGTGAGCTGGATGACCTTGGCCAAATCGGGTCCATCGCGCGACAGCCAGCGAAGGCTGGTCTGCGCGTTCATCGCGATCGCCGCCAGCGGCTGGTTGACCTCGTGCGCGATCGACGCGGCGAGCTCGCCGAGGCTGGCAATCCGGGCCGCGCGCGCATGATCGGCCTGGAGCTGGCGCAGCTGGGCCTCGGTGCGCAGCCGGTCGGTGATGTCCTCGAACGACAGCAAGGTGACGTCGAGCCGCTCCGGCGGCGTCGGGAAGGTCGCCGCCAGGCGGACGTCGACGACGCGGCGGTCGAACGTACGGAGCCTGAGCTGCTCGACATGGCTGCGCCGGCCCTCGAAATGGGCGATCATCAGTCGCCGCGCACTGTCGGGCGCGATTGCGAAGACATGGGCGATCGGCCCGACCAGGCTGGCCGCCTCCGAAACGCCGAACAGCTGCATCGCGTCGCGATTGGCGTCGGTCACCCGGACCAGGTCACGGGCGAGCGTGACCAGCTCGGGATGGTCGGCGAGGTGGGCGGCGAGGTCGATCACGCCCTCTGCGCGGAGCCGGTAGAAGGCGGCGCCGAGCGGACGGGTGTCGACCTGGAGCAGGGCTCCGGGAAGGTGATGAATGAGTCGCTTGTAGCGCTGTTCGCTGGCGCGCACCGTCCAGAAGGAGCGGTCGTCGGCCATCTCGCCGTCCACCGCCACCCAGACGATCCCGGATATGCCGGGTCCGGCCTGTCCCCAGACGCTGAGCAGGGCATTGCGGAACATGAAAGACTCGATCGCGCTCGACCGCACGCCATGGTCCGGCCGGTCGGTCGCCACCGCCGCGATCAGCTCGGCGAGGATGGTCCAGCTTTCATGCGGGCAGAAGCTCGCGACCGGCTGGTCGATCATCGCCTCACGCCCGACCGGCGAGCCGACCAGCTCGAGCCCGCGCGCATTGACGTCGACGATGCGGGCGCCGTGCAAAAGCGCCGCGACCCAGTCCGGCCAGCGCGTCCCTTCCGCGACGGCCTCGAGCAGGGCGCGGACCTGCGACAGGTCCACCTCCCAGCAGGCGACCGAATCGGGTCCGACTCCCGGCGGCATCGGTGCGGGCGGGCCCGGCGACGGCGCGGCAGCGGCGGGCGGGTTCACGTTACGCCCCGCCCGGGTCCGGCCGGCTCCTGAGCAGGGCGTCGACGAGTGTGAGCAGGCGGTCGGGCGCGACCGGCTTGTCGAGGCAGGCCCGCGCGCCCGCCGCGAGCGCCTGGGCGCGGGTCTCCGCGTCGGCGGCGGAGCTGACGACGATCACGGGTGGGGCCCGGCCGCGCGCGCGCAGGCGGCGCAGCAAGGCCAGCCCGTCCAGCCCGGGCATGCGCAGGTCCGTGACGACGAGGTCGAACCGGCGCTGCGCCATCGCCGCGAGAAGCTCGCGCCCGCCAGAAAATGGGACGGGCCGATGATCGGCGAGCTGGAGGAGATCGCAGAGGGCGTCGCGCATGGCCGGGTCGTCGTCGACAACCGCTATCACCGGCAGGTCGGGCACAGGCGCGGTCCTCGCATTCGCGGCCGGAGTGGCCGTGGCCCCGTGTCGCGCGTCCGGTCAGCTCGCGATACCATACCATGGTCTAGGGTCCGGCCCTGCGCGTGGGGATCAGCTGAGCGGCTGGCCGCCGGAGGCGCGGGCGAGCCGCTCCCAGGCGCGGATCAGGTCGCCGATCGTCGTCGCCTCCATCTTGCGCATGACGCTGCTGCGGTGAAGCTTGACGGTAACGACGCTGATCCCGAGCTCATAGGCGATCTGCTTGTTGAGCCGACCGAGCGCGACCGAGCGCATAACCTCGCGCTCGCGTGTCGTCAGGCGGGCATAATTGTCGCGATGGCGGCGATCGATGGAGGCGTCCTCGCGCTGCGCGATGTCGCGCTCGATGCCGCGGGTGACGGCGTCGAGCAAGGTCTGATCGCGCACCGGCTTGGTCAAGAAGTCGACCGCGCCCGCCTTCATTGCCTGGACCGTCATCGGGATGTCGCCATGGCCGGTCAGGAACACGATCGGCCGGGCGTCGCCCTCCGCCGCGAGCTGCCGCTGCAGGTCGAGCCCGCTGGCGCCCGGCATGCGCACGTCGACCACGAGGCAGCCTGGCCGGTCGGAACGCTCCGCCTCGGCGAGCGCGCGCGCCGAAGCGAAGGCAATCGCATCGAGGCCGACCGATTCCATCAGCGCGATGAGCGCCTCGCGCATCGCCGCATCGTCGTCGACGATCATGACCAGTGACCGGCCGGAGTCGAGGGTGTCGGCCGATCCGGGGGTGTTCACCGGGCGCGGCGGCGCGCTCGCCTGGTCGCCGCGGTTCAAGAGCGATCCATGGTACATGACGCGACCTCCGGGAGCGTTGCAGGGGGGAAGGGCGATGATTTCATGACCGGCGCCGCGGGCAAATCCCCCATGAGGTTAGCCCGTGCTTCCCTGATCCGGGGAGCGCGGCTCGAGCCGGATCACGCGGCGGCCGAAGCGGCGGGCGTCTATCGAATAGGCGCCCGGACCGAGCAGGGTGAGGGCGGCCGCGCCGCCGGCGGCGGCGACCAGCAGGGCCGGCTCGGTCGGCATGGCG
>JAYRLF010000446.1:0-3174 GCA_041905385.1 Allosphingosinicella sp. | reverse complement strand
GGACGCGCCGCAGCATCCGTTGCTTCAAATAAATACCGTTAGAAATTCAGATGGTTGACACACGGATTGTGAAAGTTTCACATTCCATTGACGCAGTGCAGCAAATGACGCGACGATGACAGCACTGACCGGGCAGACGGCGCGGCCAGCATAGGTCCTTCACCGGCGCGCGGTATTCCGGCGCCAAGCAAGGGGGCGTCATGAAGCTGATCGTTGCGATCATCAAACCCTATAAGCTCGAGGAGGTTCGGGACGCGCTCGCCGCGATCGGCGTCTCGGGCCTGACCATCGCCGAAGTGCGCGGCTTCGGCCGCCAGCGCGGCCAGACCGAAATCTACCGCGGCGCCGAATATACGACGAGCTTCGTGCCCAAGGTCCGGCTCGACATCGCCGTGCCGGACGGCCTCGCCGCCAGCGTGCTCGAGACGATCCAGCAGACCGCGCAGACCGGCTCGATCGGCGACGGCAAATTGTTCGTCCTCGATCTCGAGCAGGCGGTGCGGATCCGCACCGGCGAGCAGGGCGAGGAGGCGATCTGAGATGGGGGACAGGATGATTTCATGGTTCCGGGCCGGCGCGATCGCCGCGGCCCTCTTGCTCGTGCCGGGCGCGGCCTTGGCTGCCGCGCCGGCGCTCACCGTCGACAAGGGCGACACCGCCTGGATGCTCACCTCGACCATCCTCGTGCTCCTGATGATCCTGCCGGGGCTGGCGCTCTTCTATGGCGGCCTGGTCCGCTCGAAAAACGTGCTGTCGGTGCTGAGCCAGGTGCTCGGCATCACCGCCGTCGCGATCCTGGTCTGGGTCGGCTGGGGCTATAGCCTCGCCTTCGATGCCGGCGGGCCGTTCATCGGCGGCACCACCAAGCTGTTCCTGAGCGGCATCACCGGCGACACGAACAGCGCGACCTTCACCGCTGGGGTCGGCATTCCAGAGCTCGTCTTCGTCGCCTTCCAGATGACCTTCGCGGCGATCACCGCGGCACTGGTGATCGGCGCCCTGGTCGAGAGGGTGAAGTTCAGCGCGGTCCTGCTCTTCTCGGCGATCTGGCTGACCATCGTCTACGCGCCGATCGCCCATATGGTGTGGGCCGCCGACGGCCTGATCTTCGGCTGGGGCGCGCTCGACTTCGCCGGCGGCACCGTCGTCCACATCAACTCCGGCATCGCCGCCCTGGTCGGCGTCTTTTTCGCCGGCAAAAGGATCGGCTTCCTCAAGGAGATGACGCCGCCCCATTCGCTCAGCCTGACCCTGGTCGGCGCGGGCCTGCTCTGGGTCGGCTGGTTCGGCTTCAACGCCGGCTCCAACCTCGAGGCGACCGGCGGCGCGGCGATCGCGATGATCAACACCTTCGTCGCCCCGGCGGCGGGCGTGCTCGCCTGGCTCGGCGCGGAGCGGATCGTCTCGGGCAAGGCCAGCCTGCTCGGCGGCGCCTCGGGCGCGATCGCCGGCCTGGTCGCGATCACGCCGGCGGCCGGGACCTCCGGCGTGATCGGCGCGGCGGCGCTTGGCGCCGTAGCCGGCATCGTCTGCTACGGCTTCGTCGGCAGCCTCAAGAACCGGCTGAAGCTCGACGACAGCCTCGACGTGTTCGGCATTCACGGGCTCGGCGGCATCGTCGGCTCGATCGGCACCGGCATCGTCTCGGCGCCGAGCCTCGGCGGCTTCCGCCCGGCCGATTATGCGATGGGCGCCCAGACCCTGATCCAGGTCGAAGCGGTGCTGGTCGCGATCGCCTGGTCGGCGGTCGGCTCCGCCATCGCCTGGGCGGTCGTCAAGTTCACGATCGGGCTCAGGGTCGAACCGGACGCCGAGCGCGAAGGGCTCGACATCACCGACCACGGCGAGCGCGCCTACAACTTCTAACCCGGGAGGCGATTCCAAACAGGTTCCGGACGCCGGCTCGTCTTCCCCGCGAGCCGGCGGACGGGAGAGGTGCGACCACCGCGATCCGGCCGCCAAAGAGCCGGCGCGAGCGGGGACGAATTCAACCAGTCAGGGAGATTTCACATGCGGTCCAGATTCTTCGCCACGGCAGCCCTGGGCGCTGCCTCATTCTTCGCCTCGCCGGCCCTGGCGGCCGACGTCGGCAACGGTTTCTCGGTGACCGGCGGCGCCACCATCGTCACCGACTATCGCTTCCGCGGCATCTCGCTGAGCGACGAGGATCCGGCGCTCCAGGGCACGCTCAACCTCAATCATGAGAGCGGCTTTTATGCGGGCGTGTGGGGCTCGTCGCTCGACGATACGCCGACCTATGGCGAGGTCGAGCTCGACCTCTATGCCGGCTGGCGCGGCGAGATTGCGAGCGGCACCACCTTCGACGTCGGCCTGCTCTATTATTATTATCCGTTCGGCGACGGGCCCGCCGGTCCGAGCGACTATTTCGAGCCTTACACCTCGATCACCCACAATTTCGGCCCGGTCACCGGCAAGATCGGCGCGGCCTATGCCTGGGACCAGAGCGCGACCGGCAATGGCGACAACGTCTTCGTCTATACCGACTGGACCGTGCCGATCCCGGACTCGCCGGTCTCCTTGCGCGCCCATCTCGGTTATTCGGACGGCACCCTGTCGCCGACCGGCGACTATCTCGAATGGGCGATCGGCGCCGACTTCACCCACGGCCCGATCACGCTCGGCGTTTCCTATGTCGATACCGATCTCGGTAGCGGCGAGAATGTCGATGCCGGCGTGCTCGTGTCGCTGGGCGTGACGTTCTGACGCTCGGCGCTCAATGGGGACAGTTACTTTTTGTGCCAAAAAGTAACTGTCCACTTTCTCACGCCAGCACCTCGGCAAGCGCCTCGAGCGACGGCGCGGTCGGCTTCGCCCGCGCCTCGCGCTCGAGCACGGCGGCCAGAGCCGGCGGCGGCGCCAGCGCCTCGCCGATCAGCGGCCCGACGATGTCGGCGAACTTGTAGGGGTGCGCCGTCGCCACCGCGACCCAGGGCCGCTCCGCCTTGCGGCGATCCGAAAGCCGCTCATAGGCTTCCGCCGCGGTCGCGCTGTGCGGGCACCAGACATAGCCGGACGCCGCATGATCCTGCCTGATCCGCGCCCGGATCGCATCGTCGCCGACCCGCTCGACGGTCAGCTCGCGCTCCGCGGCGTCGAGCAGGACCAGCCGCTCGAAATTGCTCGGCGCGCCGACATCCATCGCATTTGCGATGG
>JAYRLF010000445.1:0-3178 GCA_041905385.1 Allosphingosinicella sp. | reverse complement strand
GGCCTCGTCGAGGAACAAGGTGCCGCCATGGGCGAGCTCGATCTTGCCCTCGGTGGTCTTGATCGCGCCGGTGAAGGCGCCCTTTTCATAGCCGAACAGCTCCGCCTCGAGCAGGTTCTCGGGGATTGCGGCGCAGTTGATCGCGACGAAGCCGCCGGCGCGGCGGCGGCCGGCCTGGTGGAGGCCGCGGGCGAGCAATTCCTTGCCGGTGCCGCTGGCGCCCAAGAGCATCACCGAGACGTCGGTATTGGCGACGCGCTCGATCGTGCGGGCGACCTTGCTCATCTCCGGCGCCGCGGTGACCATCGTGCCGAGCACGGTGCGGTCCTCGCCGACCGCTTCCTCGAGCCGGCGATTCTCGGCCTCGATCTCGTGCAACTGGAAGGCGCGGCGGACGATCAGGCCGAGCTGATCGATGTCGACCGGCTTCTGGTAGAAATCATAGGCGCCGGACGCGATCGCCCGCAGCGCGCTTTCGCGGGCGCCATGGCCGGAGGCGACGATCACCTTGGTCTCGGGCTTCAGCGACAGGATCGCCTCCAAGGCGGCGAAGCCTTCGCTGACGCCGTCGGGATCGGGCGGGAGGCCGAGATCGAGCGTGACCACGGACGGCTCGGCCGAGCGCAGCAGGTTGATCGCCGCGTTGCGGTCCGAGGCGACCAGCACCTCATAATCGTCATAGGCCCAGCGCAGCTGGCGCTGCAGACCCTCGTCATCCTCGACGATCAGCAGCTTAGGCTTGGGGACGGAGATCGTGGCTGGGGCGTTCATGCGCGCATCCGTTCGAAATGGGGAGCGGCCTCGACCGCGACTCCCGGCAGGAAGATGGTGAAGCGGGTTCCGTCGCCCTCGACGCTTTCGACGTCGAGCCGGCCGGCCATGGCGGTGATCAGGGCGCGCGCCTCATAGGCGCCGAGGCCGAAGCCATTCTCCTTGGTCGAGGCGAAGGCCTGGAACAGGCGGGTCTGGATGAATTCCTCGGACATGCCGTGACCGCGATCGACGACCTCGATCGCGACGTCGCCGCCGCTTTCGAAATAGCCGATCTCCACCGGCATGCCGGCCGGGCTGGCCTCGATCGCATTCTGGACGAGATGGCCCAGCGCCTGCTCGAGGCCGGCGCGGTCGGCGCGGGCGCGCAGGGCGCTGTCGCCCGAAATCTTGAGCGGATGAACGGCGCGGCGGCTCGCGACCACCGCCTCGACCACGGCCGCCACGTCGCGCGGCTTCGGCTGCTCGGCGCCCCGGGCCGCGCCCGGCGAGAGACGGACCAGCAGGTCGTTCATCTTCTTCACCGAGCTTTGCAGGGTCGCGATCATGTCGGCGCGGAATTCGGGATTGTCGGCGTGGCGCTCGGCATTGCGGGCGACCAGGCTGAGCTGGCTCACCAGATTCTTGATGTCGTGCATAATGAAGGCGAAGCGCCGGTTGAACTCGTCGAAGCGGCGCGCGTCGGCCAGCGCCTGCTGGCCGCGCGCCTCGGCGATGTAGGAGGCCGCCTGGATGCCGGCGGTGCGGAACAGGTCGAAATCCTCCCAGTCGAGCGGGCGCCGAATCGGCGGGTGATCGAGGATGACCAGGCCGACGAGGCGGCCGGCGTGGATGAGCGGGACGCCAGCCCAGGCATGGTCGAGGGTGGCGAGCCAGGTGGGGACGGGAATATTCTCCCCGAGCTTGCTCGAGGGGGACCGCGAAGCTGTGGAGGGGCCTTCCAGCGACGGAGACTGCCCCTCCACCGCGCTTCGCGCGGTCCCCCTCCCCGAGTGAGCTCGGGGAGGATCCTGGAGAGCGCCGTCCCGCACCTGCTCGAAATCGAGGATGAAGGTGTGCGCTTCCATGTGGCGGAGCAGGGCTTCGGCGCCGTCGCCGACGGCGGGCAGGTCGATGCGGGCGTTCGATCCGCCGGCCGGGGTCAGGCGATATTGGGCGTCGGCGAGGAGCAGCAGGCCGCTCGGCGAGCCGGCGATGTCGGCCATCGCCTTGGCGACGCGGTCCTCGAGCGAGGGGCTGTCGATCCCTTCGCGGCCGATCGTGTCGGTGAAGCGCAGCCATTCCTGGCGATAGTCGTAGCGATGCTCGAAGACATGCTTGGCGACGAAGATGCGGAGCCAGGCGCGGGCGCGCGGCGACGGCAGCAGCAGCAAGGCGGCGAGCGTCATCACCGCGAGGATTCCGAATTCGGCGGCGCGGCCCCAATTGCCGCCAATCGCCTCCAGCGCCTGGGCGCCGGCCATCATCACGATCAGATAGACGAGGATCGCGATCAAGGAGACCGACTGGAAGGTGGCGGCGCGCGACAATTGCACCTTCCAGTTCGAGGCGCTGCGCAGGCCGAGCGCGAACAAAGGCACGATCAGCGCCAGCGCTGCGCCGCGCATGATGTAGAGATCGAAGGCGAGGCCGCCGGTGAAATAAGCGACGGTGTAGAGGTGGAGATCGTAGGCCCACATCGCCGCCAGCGCGAGCATCGGGAAGCGGAGCGCACCGCGCGAGATCGGCGCCGCCTGACCATAGAGATTGTGGACGAGGATCAGCGATCCGGCCGAGATGGTGAGGCCGATCAGCTGGGCGGTCCAGGCGAGCCGCTGGAACAGCAGTGGCTCGCCGGCGAATTTCGAGATCACCCCACCGACGACGATCTGGATGCCGATTGCGGCGGCGACGGCGGCATAGACCGCCTTGACCGCGCGCTGGCTGCCGCTCGCATCGGCCTCGCGCATGATGCCGTACATGAAGGCGAGGAAGGCGAGGTTGCGGCCGCTCTCGGCGAGCTGGGCGAGGAAGGCGTAGCCGCCGAGCATCGCCAGGAAGATCGTCCAGACCGACATCACCGCGAAGGCGGTGACGAGCGGCCGGTTGCGCGGATCGCCGTTCCAGTGGCGCAGCTGGAACACCGCGAGCGCGCCGTAGAGCAAGGCGGCGAGCAGATGACTCCAGAGCGAGACGAGGCTGAACATCAGCGAGCCCCCTCCGGCCAGAGGATGACGCGCGCGGTCTGGAGCAGGATCAGGATGTCGAGGAAGGGCGTGTAGTTCTTCGCATAATAGAGATCATATTCGAGCTTCTCGCGCGCATCGGCGATCGAGGCGCCATAGGGATAGTTGATCTGCGCCCAGCCGGTGATGCCCGGCTTCACGACGTGGCGCTCGGCATAATAAGGCAGGCGCGATTCGAGATC
>JAYRLF010000444.1:0-3182 GCA_041905385.1 Allosphingosinicella sp. | reverse complement strand
CTGAAGGAAGGTTCGCGATGATCCGCCCCCTGCTGCTCGCTATGTCGCTGCTTCTGCCGACGATACCGGCCGATGCCGCGGCGACCGCTTCCCCGTCGGAGGCGACGCTGGTGATCCTCGTCGACGGGCTCCGCGCAGACCGGATCTCGGAGGAGTGGACGCCCAATCTCGCCAGGCTGGCGCGCGCCGGCATTGGCGGCGCGATCGTCCCAGTCTGGCCGGCGCTCAGCATGCCCAATCACTGGGCGTTGGTGACCGGGCTCGACGCGCGCAGCAGCGGGCTGTGGCACAATGCCATGTTCAATCCCGCCACAGGCCGCGAGTTCGCCGCCAGCGATCCCAATTATGTCTTCGGCGAACCGATCTGGCACACGATGCAACGCAGCGGCCGGCTTTCGGCCGTGGTCGGCGGCTGGCTTGCCCCGCTCCAGTACAGCCATGGCCCGACCTACCAGGTCGCGGTCCCGGCGCCGCCGGCGGGCGGGATCGACATGCGCGCGACGCTGGTGACCGATATCCTCGTCCAGCCGCATCGCCGGCCCGAGCTGGTCGGGCTCTATTATTATGACGTCGACGTCGCCGAGCATCGCTACGGCGTCGACTCGGCGGAAGCGCGCACCGCAACCGCCCGGGTCGATGCCGAGATCGGCAGGATCGTCACCCGACTGGCCGCGCGCGGCCTCGCGGACCGCACCAATGTCGTCGTCGTCGCCGACCACGGCCATATGGACTTCACCGGCCGGATCGTCCTCGCCGACCATCTCGATTCCGGCGACCTCGTCGCCGAACCGCTCGGCGGCGGCCCGATCTTCGCCATCTGGCCGAAGCCGGGCCGGGAGGAGGCGGTGCTCGCGCGCCTCCGGCGCACGCTCCGCCATGCGACCGCCTATCGCGCCGCGGAAATCCCGGCACGCTTCGCCTGCTGCCGCGCCGACCGGACACCGCCGATCCTGGTCGTCAGCGACGACGGCTGGGTGATGCACGCGACCGGGGCCGAGGCCGCCCGCTACGCCGACCATCGCGGCTCCCATGCCTTCCGGCTCGACAATCCGGCGATGCTGGCGGGGTTCGCGGCGGCGGGCCCGGCCTTCCGCCCGTCCGCGACGCGGATCCGCCTCAATGCGGTCGACGTCTACTCGCTGCTCACCACCCTGATGCGGGTTCCGGCGCAGCCCAATGACGGCTCGATCCGGCCCTTCTGCGCGGTCCTGCGCGAGCGGCCGGCCGGCTGCGGCGGCGGCGATCCGGCCGCAGGCCCGCAAGCAGAGTGAGGGGATGGCGATGGGAGAGCAGAGTGGCGGCGCGCGCGGCGGAGGCACTGTCCCGCGCGGGTCTTGTCGAGGCCGGGGCAGGGCGAGGTCGTGGCGGAGGGCCTTGAGGCTCGGCGCGGTCCTGCTGGTCCCGGCGCTCGCGCTCCGGCCGGGCCTCGCCGGCGGCCAGCCGTCGGTGCCGGCGACGCCGCCATTCTCCAACCTGGCCTCGCCGGAGGCCGAGCGGAACTGGAACGAGATCCAGGCCGCCGAGGCGCGGCTCGGCGCGGCGTTCCGCGCCGCCAACGTCCGGCCCGGCGACGCGCGCCACCGACGGCAGCTGATCGACGACGTCTTCCTGCGGCCCGGCGTGGAGCGGCTCCGCCGGGCCTTCGCGGTGACGATCGCCCCGGGCACGATCGCCGGCGTCCGCACCGACGACATCCGGCCCGCCACCGGCATCGCCCCGCGGCACCGGCACCGCGTGCTGATCAATCTCCATGGCGGCGGCATGACCCATGGCGGCGGGCTGGGCGGACAGTCCGAATCGATCCCGATCGCAGCGGTCGGCGGCTTCCGGGTGATCTCGATCGACTATCGGATGGCGCCCGAGCATCGCTTCCCGGCCGCGAGCGAGGATGTGGCCGCGGTCTACGCGGCGCTGCTCAGCGACTACCGGCCGGAGAATATCGGCATCTATGGCTGCTCGTCCGGCGCCGACCTCACCGCCCAGGCGGTGGCGTGGTTCGCCTCGCACGGCCTGCCGCGACCTGGCGGGATCGGCATGTTCGGATCCGGCGCCGCGATCTCCGACCGGTTCGGCGACGGCTACATCAGCGCCCTGCTCTTCGCCGGTCGCCCGGTGGCGGACTATTCACGGATGCGGTTCGACGAGCCCTATCTGGAGGGAGCGGATCGCAGCTCGCCGCTGGTCTCGCCCGGTCACTCGCCCCGGACGCTGGCCGGCTTCCCGCCATCGCTGCTGATCACCGGCACCCGAGACGTCGCGATGTCGACCACGATTCACACCCACGCCCAGCTGGTGGCGGCCGGCGTGCCCGCGCGCCTGCACGTGTGGGAAGGCGCTGCGCATTGCGCGTTCGCGCAGGGGGTGGTCGACCCCGACGTCCCGGAGACGCGTCAGGCCTGGGATGTCATCACCCGCTTCTTCGACGAGCAATTGGGCCGTCGGCCGCGCTCGCGGCGGTGACGCCAAGTCTGGCAAGGCGCGGACTGGCGACTGTCTGATTGACTCGAACTGGTATGCCATCATATCAGTTAGTCATGAGTGCGGGGCGGCGATCATCGGGGCGGCAAGCGGGGCGGGCACCCCCGCGGGGCACCTGCCGCATGGTGACCGGCGCCCCGCACCGCTGCGGCGCGGTCGAATATTGGCTCGCGCCCAACGCGATCGGGCCGATCCTCGCCGGGGGGCGCGAGGTCGTGCGCCGCATCTTCGTCACGGTGCGCGATTCGGGCTGGAACGAGATCGAGCCCGAGAGCCACCTGCTCGAGGTCGATCCCGCAGAGCCGGGCCGGGTCAGGCTCGGCGGCGCGCATCATGGCGCCGACGTCGATTTCCGCTGGCAAGGCGCGCTCCGCATCGACCCGGACCGCGGCGAGCTGTCGTTTGGCTTCGAGGGCGAGGTGCTGCGCGACAGCAGTATCTGCCGGCTCGGCCTGATCATATTGCTCCCGATCGCGTCGGTCGAGGGCGCATCCGGCGCGATCATCTGCGGCGAGCGCCGGACGCCGGTCTCGTTTCCGGTCGGCCTCGGGCCGCAGCCGATCGTCGACGGCCTGCCGGCCGGCCTCACCGAGCCGTTCGATTCGATCGAGATCGAAGGCCGCGATGGCGCCAGCCTCGCGCTCGCCTTCGAGGGCGAGCTGTTCGAGATCGAGGACCAGCGCAACTGGGGCGATGCCTCGTAC
>JAYRLF010000443.1:0-3190 GCA_041905385.1 Allosphingosinicella sp. | reverse complement strand
CCTCTCAGACCAGCTAAGGATCGTCGCCTTGGTGAGCTTTTACCTCACCAACAAGCTAATCCTACGCGGGCTCATCCTTAGGCGATAAATCTTTGGACCGAAGTCATCATCCGGTATTAGCTCAAGTTTCCCTGAGTTATTCCGAACCTAAGGGCAGATTCCCACGCGTTACGCACCCGTGCGCCACTAGACCCGAAGGTCTCGTTCGACTTGCATGTGTTAGGCATGCCGCCAGCGTTCGTTCTGAGCCAGAATCAAACTCTCAAGTTGATGTCCGACCACGGCGCCCGCGGGGGAATACCCGCGAACCTCCAGGCCGGCTTCAAGGAGCCGTTCCTGCACATCACATATTACTGTGGATATGTAACGGAACATGGAACGACTTAGCTTTACCGATCCGCCGAGGCCTTGAACTCCTCGGTGACCGGGGCCGCCGCCCACATGTCCCTTCATCTAAACCGACAATGTCAAAGAGCCGAAGCATCCCCCCTCCGTTTTTATCCGGAGCGCCGGTTGGCCGTTGAGAGAGACGCAAACGGGGTTGGGCAGGTGCCGTGCCCCGTCGGTGAAGGGCCATATATGGAGGAGGGTTCCGACCGTCAATGGCTTTTTTTGAACTTTTTGCGAAAAAATTCCGAGGCTTTCCCGCCGGGCTTTTTCGCCTCCCCGATATGGGGGCTCGCGCGCCATGTTCAATGGGAGCTTAACCCCTTTGCGCTACGCCCGCAGGCGATGAGCGCGAAACCAGGGATCGACACGGGAGCCGCCCCGGCCGAAGGCGCCGACGCGCCCGCGCTCGCCCAGCAGGTGAAGGGCGCCGTCCTGTGGCGCTCCGGCAGCCAGATCGTCGGCCAGCTGATCGCCTGGACCTCGACCTTCCTCGTCATCCGCATGCTCGAGCCCAGCGATTATGGCCTGGTCGCGATGGCGGGGGTGATGCTGATCTTCCTCGACCTGTTCAACGGCTGGGGCTTCGCCAGCGCGCTGGTCCGCGAGGAGCGAATCGACCGGCACCGAATCGGCCAGGTCTTCGGCATGCTGATTATCCTGAATTTCGGCCTCGGCGCGCTGCAGTTCGCGGCGGCGCCGCTCGCCGCGGCCTATTTCAACCAGCCGATGGTGGCGGACCTGCTGCGCGTCCAGGCGCTCTTCTTCCTCGCCAATCCGTTCACGGCGCTCGCCAATGCGCTGCTGATTCGGCGGATGGCGTTCAAGGCGCAGAGCCAGGTCAATCTGATCGCGGCCGGCCTCGGCGCGCTGACCGCGATCGGCTGCGCCTATGCCGGGATGGGCGTGTGGACCCTGATCGCGGCGCCGTTCACGCTCTGGTATGCGCGGGCGATCGGTCTCTCGATCAAGGCCCGCTTGTGGGTCCGGCCGGTCTTCCGATTCGAGGGCGCCGGCGCGGCCGCCCGCTACGGCGCGGCGATGATCCTGGTCCAGTTCTTCTGGTTCACGCAGAGCCAGGCCGACGTCTTCATCGGCGGCCGCATGCTCGATGCGCACCATCTCGGCATCTACACGACCGCTTTGTTCCTCACCCAGATCCTCGCCGCCAAGTTCATCCCGCCGCTCAACGAGGTCGCCTTCGCCGCTTATTCGCGGATCCAGGGACAGGATGCGCTGATGAGCAGCGCCTTCCTGAAGACGGTGCGGCTGATCATGCTGATCGCCCTCCCCTTCTATGTCGGCCTCGCCGTCACCGCCGAACCGCTGGTGCTGGTGTTCCTCGGCGCGAAATGGACCGAGACGGTCGCGCTGGTGCCGATCCTCGCCTGCGCGATGCCGCTGATGACGCTCCAGATCCTGTTCGCGCCGGCGACCAACGCGCTCGGGCTGCCGGCCAAGGCGGTGCGCACCGGACTGATCGGGGCGGTGGTGATGGCCGGCGGCTTCGCGATCGGCATCCAATGGGGGCCGATCGGCCTCGCCTGGGCCTGGGTCGGCGGCATGGCGGTGCTGCTCGCGGCGACGATTCTGCTGTCGCTGCCGACTATCGGCGCCAGCCGCAGCGGCCTCGCCGCCGCGGTCGCGCCTGGCCTCGGCGCTGCGCTCGCGATGGGCGCGCTGGTGCTCGGGCTCGATTCGCTGCTGCCGCCGATGGGCATGGCGATGCGCCTTGCCGTGCTCGTCACGTTCGGCGCCGCCGCTTATGGCGCCTTGCTGTTCGCCTTTGCGCGGACAGCGGTCGAAGAGATGCTTAGGCTGATTCGGCCCGCCCCAGCCACAGCTTAGGTGCTCTGGATGTAATCGAGCATGGCCGCGGCCTCCTGCTCGATCTTCTCGATTCGGTGCTTGACCAGATCGCCGATCGACACCAGCCCGACGATGCGATCGCCCTCGACCACCGGCAGATGGCGGATCCGGCGGCGGGTCATCAGCGACAGCGCGCCGATCACCTGCTGGTCGGGTTCGACCGTGATCGCCGGCGCGGTCATGATTCGCTCGACCGGCCAGTCGAGGATGGCGGCGCCGTCGCTGCGCAGGCAATAGACGATGTCGCGCTCCGACATGATGCCGGCAATCTCGTCGCCGCGGACCACCGGCAGCGCTCCGATTCGCCGCTCGGCAAGCAAGGCGACGGCGTCGCGCACGCTCGCATCGGCGGCGATGGTCAGCACCTCGCTGCCCTTGTTCTTGAGAATCGCGGCGATCGTCATGGCACGGCTCCCTTGTTTTCCTGCCCGGCGACTCGGGCCAGGCGGCTGGCTCAGGACAGGCTTGATGATCCCAGAACCCGCGGCCAAAGGGAAGCCATGCCCCGCCATGATCCGTTGCCGCCGAGCAGCCAGGCCCATTATGAGCGCGCCGCGATCGCCTGGGCGCGCTACAAGCTCTTCATGCGGCGGATGGTGCTGCTCGCCGTCGCCGTCTCCCTGCTCTCGATCGTCTATCTCTGGGCGACCGGGGCGCCGATGCGGCTGCACATGATCATCGCCGTCTTCGCCGGCGTCGCGCTGACCGTGCTGGTCGGGACCGGGCTCATGGGCCTCGTCTTCCTCAGCAACCGCACCGGCCATGACGAGGATGCCGCCCAGGGAGGACAGGAATGACGATCGAATCGCGCGGCGAGCCGATCCTGCGGGTGGTGCCGCGGCCCGGCGACATCAATTCCAACGGCCATATCTTCGGCGGCTGGGTGCTCAGCCAGATGGACATCGCCGCCGGCATCATCGCCGCCCGCGAGGCC
>JAYRLF010000442.1:0-3196 GCA_041905385.1 Allosphingosinicella sp. | reverse complement strand
ACTTGACGCCGTCGCCCTTCCTGATGACCGCGATCGCCTTCGTCGAGGCGCTCAAAGGCACCGGGCACAAGGACCGCTGGTATCCGGGAATCCTCGCCGGCGAGACGGTCGCCGCGCTGGCGATCGACGAGGGCGCAAAGCACCGGCCCGAAGGGATCGGCATGCGGGCCGAACGATCCGGCAATGGCTTCAAGCTGTCCGGACGCAAGCAGTTCGTCGTCCAGGGCACGGCGGCCGACGTCACCCTGGTCGCGGCGCAGAGCGACGAGGGTCTGACCCTGTTCGCGGTCGAGAAGGGGGCGCAGGGGCTCGAGGTCGAGGGCGTGCGGCTCGCCGACGCCAGCATCGGTGCGCGGCTGACCTTCGAGCAGGTCGAAGTCGACGCCGATGCGGTGGTCGGCGAGGTCGGCGGCGGCGAGGCGGTGCTGTCGCGGGTGCTTGCGGCCGGGCGGACCGGCGCAGCGGCCGAGCTGGTCGGCCTGGGCTCGGCGGCGATGGACATGACCGTCGATTATCTCAAGCAGCGCAAGCAATTCGGCCGGCTGATCGGAGAATTCCAGGCGCTCCAGTTCCGCTCCGCCCATCTCTATTCCGAGCTGGAGATCGCTCGCGCGGCGACGCTCAAGGCGCAGCAGCTGATGGACGAGGGTTCGCCAGACGCCGAGGCGATGGTCGCAGTCGCCAAGGCCAAGGCCGGCCGCGCGTCGCAGCTGGCGGTGCAGGAGGGCGTGCAGATGCACGGCGGCATCGGCATGACCGACGAATATGATATCGGCCTCTATATGAAGCGCGACCGGGTGCTGAACGAGCTGTTCGGCGATCCGGCCTACCATGCCGACCGGCTTGCGCGGATGAAGGGATATTGAGGAACGATTTCCCTCTCCCCTTCAGGGGAGAGGGCAGGGAGAGGGGTACGGCAGCGGTGCAGCACGAACGAGGCATGAAAAATCCCCACCACTCCCCCTCTCCTGATCTCTCCCCTGAAGGGGAGAGGGACTAATGCCCCTCGATTCCGAAACCTTCGACGCCCTGATCGACACCATCCGCCGCATCGTCGCCGAGCGGCTGCGCCCGCTCGAGGAGAAGGTCGCCGAGGAGGATGAGGTTCCCGAGTCGATCGTCGCCGAGATGCGCGACATGGGCCTGTTCGGGCTGTCCATCCCCGAGGAGTTTGGCGGCCTCGGCCTCACCATGTCGGAGGAAGTTCGGGTCGCTCTCGAGTTCGGCCGGACGACGCCCGCCTTCCGCTCGGTGTTCGGCACCAATGTCGGCATCGGCAGCCAGGGTCTGGTGATGGCCGGCAGCGGCGCGCAAAAGGCCGAATGGCTGCCGCGTATCGCCAGCGGCGAGATCGTCACCAGCTTCGCCCTGACCGAGCCCGCCGCCGGGTCCGACAGCGCCTCGGTCCAGACCCGCGCCGTTGCAGATGGCGACATCTATCGCCTCTCCGGCACGAAGCGCTTCATCACCAATGCCGACAAGGCCTCGCTCTTCACGGTGATGGCGCGGACCGGCGGCGAGGGCGCGCACGGCGTCTCAGCCTTCCTGGTGCCGGCGGACCTGCCGGGGGTGAGCATCGGCAAGCCCGAGAAGAAGATGGGCCAGCAGGGCGCCCATGTCTGCGACGTCAATTTCGACGACGTACCCGTGCCGGCCGCCAATCGACTCGGCGCCGAAGGGGAGGGGTTCAAGATCGCGATGCGGGTGCTCGACCGCGGTCGGCTGCACATTGCCGCTGTCTGCGTCGGCATCGCCGAGCGGCTGATCTCCGATGCCGTCGCTTATGCCGGCGAGCGCAGGCAGTTCGGGAAGACGCTTGCCGACTTCCAGCTGGTCCAGGCGATGATCGCCGATTCGAAGACCGAGACGATGGCGGCGCGGGCGCTGATGCTCGACGCCGCCCGGCTCAAGGACGAGGGCAAGCCGATCACGCTCGAGGCGGCGGCCGCCAAATATTTCGCGAGTGAGACCGTCGGCCGCGTCGCCGACCGCGCCGTCCAGATCTTTGGCGGCGCCGGCTATGTCGCCGATTACGGAATTGAGCGGCTCTATCGTGACGTCCGCCTGTTCCGCATCTACGAAGGGACCAGCCAGATCCAGCAGCTGGTCATCGCCCGGGAGACGATCCGGGCGGGGGGCTGATCGACCTATGGGGGAAGACATGCGCAGACTGATGCTCGCCGCCGCCGTCGCGGCGCTTTCCGTTCCGGCCCAGGCTCAGCAGACGCCGCTCCGCGAAGCCGTGGCGCGCGACTATCGCGAGAACCTTGCCGCATTGTTCGACCATTTCCACCGTAATCCGGAACTGTCAGGCCGCGAGACCCAGACCGCCGCGCGGATGGCGCGCGAGCTGCGCGCGCTCGGCTATGAGGTGACGACCGGTGTTGGCGGCACCGGCGTGGTCGCGATCCTGCGCAACGGCGCGGGCCCGACCGTCATGGTCCGCGCCGACATGGACGGCTTGCCGCTGCAGGAACGCTCCGGCCTGCCCAACGCGTCGACCGCACGCCAGGTCGGCGCGGACGGCACCGAGCAGCCGGTGATGCACGCCTGCGGCCATGACGTGCACATCACCTCGTTAATCGGCACGGCGCGTCTGCTCCACAACCGGCGCGCCAATTGGTCGGGCACGCTGATCATGATCGCGCAGCCGGCCGAGGAAACGATCTCGGGCGCGCGGGCGATGGTCCAGGACGGCCTCTACACCCGCTTCCCCAAGCCCGATTATGCGCTGGCGCTCCATGTCGACGCCGATCGGCCGGCCGGCCGGATCTCGGTCCCCGAGACGATCGCTTATTCGAGCTCGGACATCGTCACGATCCGCGTCAACGGCGTCGGCACGCACGGCGCCTCGCCGCACCAGGGCGTCGATCCGGTGCTGGTCGCGGCGCAGATCATCGTCTCGCTCCAGTCGATCGTCAGCCGCGAGATCAATCCGCTCGACGGCCGCGTGATCACGGTCGGCGCGATCCACGGCGGGGTGCGCGGCAACATCATCCCGGAGCATGTCGACCTCGCCCTCACGGTGCGGGCCGACAATGCCGCGGTGCGCACGCAGCTGCTCGACGGGATCGATCGCGTCGCGCGCAATACGGCGCTCGCGCTGAACGTGCCGCAAGACAGACTCCCGGTCGTCACCCGCTCGACCGTCGAGACGACGCCGCCGACCATCAATCACGCGCCGACCGCGCGCGTC
>JAYRLF010000441.1:0-3197 GCA_041905385.1 Allosphingosinicella sp. | reverse complement strand
CCGCGCCTGGACGAGCGCCTCGCGCGCCTGGGTCAAGCGCGTCGCCGCGACCGCCAGGTCGAGATTGCCGTCGCTCGCCTCGCCGACCAGGCGGGTCAGCAGCGGATCGTTGAACCGCTCCCACCAGCGGGCCAGCTCGGCCGGCGTCCCGGGCTGGCCCGGGCCGTAATATTGCTCCGGCACCGGGAGGTCGGAGGCCGAAGGCGCGCGATAATCCGGTCCGACCGTCGTACAGCCGACGAGCGCGAGCGCGGAAATGCCGATCAGATACCGGGTCATGCCGGCATCTCTCTCGCCGGTCGATGTCGCCACATTATGGCAACCCGGCCGCGACATTGTCTCCAAATGTCGCAGCCGGGCCCAGGCTCATGCGATTGTTCTGCGCAGGTCTTCAGCCGACATGCGGCTGCGTGATCATGCAGTAGAGCATCGGCATCGACAGGATGAAGTTGGTCCGCGACGCCATCATCGCCACCGAGGCCGACTTGGCCTTGGTCGCATCGTCCGCTTCGACGATGCCGAGCGCGCGCTTCTGGTTCGGCCAAATGACGAACCAGACATTGGCCGCCATGATCAGGCCGAGCCACATGCCGATGCCGATGGTGCGGAAGCCGAGCTCGAGCCCGAGCGCGTTGGCGATATAGCCCGGCAGGGTCATCTCGGCGACGAGCAGGCCGAGGACGACCGTGGCGAGCGCCGACCAACGGAACCAGAATAGGGCCGCCGGGGCGATATATTTGGTGACGCCCGGCTTCAGCTCGGCCGGCACGGACGGCATGGTCGGGATCTGGACGAAGTTGAAGTAATAGAGCAGGCCGATCCACAAAATGCCTGCAAAGACATGGAGATAACGCAAAAACTGCGTCCAGTAGGCGCCGTCCATGACCTCGCGGTGGAGGCCGAACATCGCCGCCAGCAAGAGCAGCGCACCGATCAGCTTCGCGAGCTGGAAATTTCCGAGAATCTTCGCCATTTGCCCCTTCCCCTTTTGGTCGTTCCGCCTCTCTAACGTAACCGGCCGCGTCAATCGAGCCGCCACATGATGCTCTGCTCGAAGGGCGTCCACAGGCCGGTGCGGAGGCCGGCGGCGCGCAGCGCGCGGCCGGTCCACTCATTACAGGTCATCACGAACGAATAGCCGCCATTGGCCTCGTAGAACATGTCGGCCGGGCCGTAGCCGCGGCCCAGCACCGGCATGGTGCGCCGTTGCGCGTCGAGCTGGAAGCGCGCCCGGATGAAGCCGACCAGGCGGCGATACTGGTCGGGGGTGACGACGATCGGCCGCTGCCAGTCGTCGGGCTCCGGATTGTGGCTGTGCTCGACGTGGAGCAGGGTCGAGCCGCTGCCGAACAGAGCAGCGGCGGCAGTGCGCGCGCTGAGATCGCCCCAGGTCGGCGTGTTCAGATAAAATTCGCGATTGCCGTAGCCGACCGCGACATAATTGGCATTGCCGTAGCGCGGATCGCGCAGATGCGCGCCCGGCGCGAATGGCCGCCAGTCCATGTAGCGATTGACCTTCGGCATCATGATCCAGGTGTGCACGCCATTGCTGCGCACGAAGATGGTGATGCCGGTCGTGGGCGCCCGCCAGGACACATTGGCCGGGATCAGTCCGAGCAGCAGCGCCGCGGCGAGATAGGCGAGCGGCACGGCGACGAGGCCGAGGACGATCCTCAGCAGGATCACGATCGCCCTTCGCGCTCTGGTTCCTGCCGAGATCACCCGGCGATGCTAACGCGCCGCGCGTCCGCTCAAAAGCCCTCGCCGCTCGCCGAGCGCGCCGCTAAGCGAACCTGATGGAATGGACGATCGGCATCATCGGCGGGTCCGGCCTCTACGGGATCGAGGGCCTCGAGGACCCGCAATGGATCAGGGTCGATACGCCTTGGGGGGCGCCGTCGGACGAATTGCTGGTCGGAAGGGTCGAGGGCGTGCGCTTCGTCTTCCTGCCGCGTCACGGCCGCGGCCATCCGATCCCGCCCTCGGCGCTCAACGTTCGCGCCAATGTCGACGCGCTGAAGCGGGCCGGCTGCACCGATCTGGTCGCGATCTCGGCGATCGGCTCGCTCCGGGAAGAGCTGCCGCCCGGCCGGTTCGTCGTCGTCGACCAGATCGTCGACCGGACCGCAGGGCGCCCCCAGACCTTCTTCGGGACGGGCATGGTCGCCCATGTCTCGCTCGCCGATCCGGTCTGCCCCCGCCTGTCAGACCTGGTCGCGGACGCCGCCGCGGCCGCGGGCGCCGAGGTCACGCGCGGCGCATGCTATGCCGCGATCGAGGGGCCGCAATTCTCGACCCGCGCCGAAAGCCGCCTCTATCGGAGCTGGGGCTGCGACGTGATCGGCATGACCGGCATGCCCGAGGCGCGGCTGGCCCGCGAGGCGGAGCTTCCCTATGCGCTGATCGGGATGGTCACCGATTATGATTGCTGGCGCGACACGGGCGAGCAGGCCGACGTCGCGGCGATCGTCGCGCAGCTGAACGCCAATGCCGGCACTGCCCGCCGCCTGATCGTGGAGCTGGCGCGGCGCCTGCCCCCGGAGCGGCCGCCCTCGCCGATCGACACCAATCTCGACGATGCCGTGATCACCGCGCCGACGGCGCGCGATCCCGCGGCTCTTGCCCGGCTCGATGCGGTCTGCGGTCGTTACCTGCGGACTCGGTCGTGAAATATCCGATGCCGCCCTACGCCGCCTTTCTCGGCATGCGCGCGCGTCTCGCCGGCGGCCAGCGGCTCGAATTCGTGCTGCCGTTCAGCGACCTCGTCGTCGGCCGCCCAGGCTATCTGCACGGCGGCGCGATCGCCGGCCTGCTCGAGCTCGCGGCGATCGGCGCGATCCACGAGGTGTTCGACGGAATGGACGAGAAAATGATCGTCAAGCCGATCAACCTCACCGTCAACTTCATGCGCGGCGGCACCAACCAGATCACCCATGCCGCCGGCAAGGTGATCCGGATCGGCCAGCGCATCGCCAATGTCGAGGCCCATGCCTGGCAGGACGACCGCTCCAGGCCAATCGCCTCGGCTCAGCTCACCGCGATGCTGCGCCGGCCGAAGCCCGCCTAGCTGGCGGGCCTGCGCAGCAGCGCTTCGGCCGCAACCACCATCGCCTCGACTCCCGCGGTCACCGCCGGCTCGGGCTCGATCCGGAACAGCGGCGAATGGTGACCGGCGGCCGTCGCCCGCCGGTACGGCG
>JAYRLF010000440.1:0-3202 GCA_041905385.1 Allosphingosinicella sp. | reverse complement strand
CGCCCGGCCGCCGACACCGGCCGCCCCGCCGCCGCAGCCTGCCGCCCAGACTCCGGCGCCCCCGCCGCAACGGGCCGAGCCGGCGCAGCCGACCCTGCGCGCCGAAGCCGCGCCTCCCGCCCCGCCGGCCGCACCGATCCAGCAAGCTCGGCGCGAGCAGGTGCCGGAGCCGGTTCGGCGCGAGCCGCCGGCGCCTCCGCCACCGTCGCCACCACCTCGGCGCGAAGCCCCGGTTCGGCAGGCGCGGCTTGAGCCGCCGCCGCCGGCCCCGTCCGAAGCGCCGGTGCGGCAGGCCCGCCCTGAAGTTGCGGCGCCGATCCAGCGCGAGGCGCCAGTCCAGCAGGCAGCGCGTGAAGCGGCGCCTCCACCGCCGCGGCAGGCGCCGCCGCCGCGACTGGCGATGCGCGAGACGCAGACCCCGCCAGCCTTGCGCGAACCGGCGACAGTTCCGCCGCGCCAGGCGCCTACCATGCCGACGCAAGGTGAGGGCGCGTACGAGGCGACGCCACTTCAGCTCGGCCAACGGGCAGCGGAATCCGCGCGGACCGACCAGGAAAGGGTCGACGCGCTGCGCACCCTCTATGCGGCGGCCCTTGCCGGCGGCAGTGAAAGCTGCACGGCCCTCGAGGCCCAGCTCGGCCGCGTCCGCCCCTCGACTTTCGCCTCGCTGACGCGCGAGGATCTCGGCCGGATCGAGCGCGCGTTGGGCAGCGAGGAGACCGGCATCACCCTCAATCCCGGCGGCCGCGCGCTCAGGCCGGTGCTGACCCGCGGTCTGATCGATTCGGGCGGCCGCCTCGTCATGGCGCAGCTGGTCAGCTCGAGCGGCTCGACCGCGGCGGACCAGGCGGTGATGGCGGGCTGGCTGCGGCTCGCCGGCCGGCTCACCCTGTCGGCGCGGCCGCGCGGCGCGGCCTGGGTGCCGCTGCCGCCGAGCTTCCCGGCGGGCGCGGGCGCACCTAGGGAGCCGGCTGCTCGCTCATTATGCCTATGAGATTGCCCTCGCTGTCGCGGGTGATCGCCAGCCAGATGTCCTTGTCCCCGACCCGGGCGATGCAGCGCGCCTCCTCGTCGAATGAAGCGCCGGCCGCCTTCAGCTCGTCCTGGGCGGCGCGGGCATTCTCGACATTGTAATAGAGGATCGAGCTGCTCGCCGTCTCCGGCCCCTCCGGCTGGCTCAGCATCAGCCGCGTCTGGCCGCACTGGAAGAAAGAGAGGCCCGGCGGGGCGTCGAACAGATGGGCGAGGCCGAGCGTGTCGCCGTAAAAGGCCTTGGCGCGTTCGAGGTCGCGGACCGGGACCGCGATCTGGGCGATATGGCTGGGATGGACGGGCATTGGCATGACTCCCGACTCGTGCTAATAATTCGTTTGACCTAATTATTAGCTAAGCTAATTAAGGAGTCAAGATGGACGAGCCGGAGCTGCACGCGGTCGCGTCCCATCTCCATTCGGCGGCGATCCGGCTGCTGCGTACGCTGCGCCGCGAGGATGACGGCAGCGGCCTTTCCGCGCCGCGTCTTTCGGCGCTGTCGGTGGTCGCTTTCGCCGGGCCGCTGTCGCTGGCCGAGCTTGCGGGCGCCGAGCAGGTCAAGCCGCCGACGATGAGCCGGATCGTCGATGCCCTGGTCGCGGACGGCCTGGTGACCCGCGAGACTCCGGCCGAGGATCGCCGCAGCGTCCGCATCGCCGCCACCGCCAAGGGCCTACGGCTGATGGAGGAGGGGCGGGCGCGGCGCGTCCGCGCCCTCGCCCGGCGGCTCGAACGGCTCCCCGACAGCGAGCTGCGCGCGCTCGGCCGCGGCGCGGAGATTATCGACAGGGCGTTGCGTTAACCGCGGGCAGCACCTTGTTGCAGCGCAGCAAAGTCGCTATGTGCGCGGCCGAACATTTCTCCCAATCGAGAGTTGACCGAAGATGAGCCTTCGCAACGTGGCGATCATCGCCCACGTCGATCACGGCAAGACGACCCTTGTCGACCAGCTGTTCCGCCAGTCCGGCACCTTCCGCGACAATCAGCGCGTGGAGGAGCGGGCGATGGATTCGAACGACCTCGAGAAGGAGCGTGGGATCACGATTCTCGCCAAGTGCACCTCGGTCGAATGGGAGCATGACGGCGACACCACCCGGATCAACATCGTCGACACGCCGGGCCACGCCGATTTCGGCGCCGAGGTCGAGCGCATCCTGTCGATGGTCGACGGCGTCATCCTGCTCGTCGACGCGGCCGAAGGGCCGATGCCGCAGACCAAGTTCGTCACCGGCAAGGCGCTCGCGCTCGGCCTTCGCCCGATCGTCGTCGTCAACAAGATCGACCGGCCCGACGCGCGCCCGGCCGAGGTGCTCGACGAGGTGTTCGAACTGTTCCTCAGTCTCGACGCCAATGACGAGCAGCTCGACTTCCCGACCCTCTACGCCAGCGGCCGCGCCGGCTATGCCGGCCTCGGCGACGACGTCCGCTCCGGCGATCTGACGCCTCTCTTCCAGACGATCGTCGATCACGTGCCGGCGCCGAAGCTCGAGACCGAGGGGCCGTTCAAGATGCTCGCGACCCTGCTCGATCGCGACCCGTTCCTGGGCCGCATCCTGACCGGCCGGATCGAGAGCGGCACGCTCAACGTCAACATGCCGATCAAGGCCATCGACGTCGACGGCAATGCCGTCGAGGACGGCCGCGCGACCAAGGTGTTCGCGTTCCGCGGCCTCGAGCGGGTGCCGGTCGAGACCGCGCAGGCGGGCGACATCGTCGCCATTGCCGGCCTCACCAAGGCGACCGTCTCGAACACGATCGCCGATCCGGGCATGACCCAGCCGCTGCGGGCGCGTCCGATCGATCCGCCGACCCTGGCGATGAGCTTCGCGGTCAATGACAGTCCTTATGCCGGCCGCGACGGCGACAAGGTCCAGAGCCGCGTCATCCGTGACCGGCTGATGCGCGAGGCCGAGGGCAATGTCGCGATCCGGATCACCGAAAGCTCCGACAAGGACGCGTTCGAGGTCGCCGGCCGCGGCGAGCTCCAGCTCGGCGTGCTGATCGAGACGATGCGCCGCGAGGGCTTCGAACTGTCGATCAGCCGGCCGCGCGTCCTCTTCCGCGACGGCCCCAATGGCCGCGAGGAGCCCTATGAGACGGTCGTCGTCGACGTCGACGACGAATTCTCCGGCACGGTCGTCGAGAAGATGGCGCTCCGCAAGGCGGAGAT
>JAYRLF010000439.1:0-3215 GCA_041905385.1 Allosphingosinicella sp. | reverse complement strand
AGCTCGAGCGGGCCGCGGGCGCGGCCGACGGCGATCCGGTTGATCGCCGCATTCTCGGCCGCGACCTCGATCGCGATCGGATCGATGTCGGACGCGATCGCCCGCGCGGCCGGCCACAGCCGCATCGCCGCGAAGGCGAGCAGGCCGGTGCCGGTGCCGATGTCGGCCAGGTTCGCGATATGGACGCCGCCGCCCTTCAGCCGGTCGAGCGCGAGCAGGCAGCCGGTCGTCGTCTCATGCTGGCCGGTGCCGAAGGCGAGGCCGGCGTCGATCTCGAACGCGATCGAATCGACCGGACCCGCGCCGCGATGGGCCGGCGTGTGGACGAAGAACCGTCCGGCGTGGATCGGTTCGAGCCCTTGCTGGCTGAGCGTCACCCAATCCTCATTGTCCAGCTTCTCGACCGACGGCTGCACCTGTTGCGCGCTCGGCACCAGGCTGCGCAGCAGGTCGAGGTCGGAGGTTTCGGGGGCGCGCTCGAAATAGGCGTCGAGCCGCCAGGCATCGCCGTCGGCCTCGCTGGTCATCAGCACCGGTGGCGAGTCCATCGCGGCGAAGGCGACGACATCGTCCTTGAGCGATTCGGCCTCGTCCTTCGTGCAGGGGAGGCTCACCCGCCAGGAGGCGGCCTCATCGGACAAAGCTGGCTCCGTTGGCGTCGATCACGGCGCCCGTCGCGGACGGCGGCGCGTCGACCGCGAGCCAGCGCACGATCTCGGCGATCTCCACGGTGGTCGCCGGCCGGCCGATCGGAATGTCGGCGAGCAGGCCCGGCCCGCCGCGGCTGGCGAGATAGTCCTCGACCATCTCGCTCGAGGTGAAGCCCGGACAGACCGTATAAGCGTAAATGCCTTCGCCTGCATAAGCGCGCGCAATCGACTTGGTCATGCCGACCATGCCGGCCTTGGACGCGGCATAATGCCAATGGTCGGGGCTGTCGCCGCGATAGGCGGCGCGGCTCGACACGTTGACGATGCGGCCGCCGCCGCCGCGCTGGCGGAAATGGAGCACGGCGAGCCGGCACAAATCGGCCGAGGCGCGCAGGTTGACCTGCAGCGTCCGGTCCCAGGCCGCCGTCCAGTCGGCGTCGCTGGCGCCGATCGGCGCCGCCTCGAAAATGCCGGCATTGTTCACCAGCACGTCGATGCGGCCGTCGAGCGCCTCGAGCGCGTGGCGCCAAAGCGAGCCCGCCGCGGCCGGATCGGCAAGATCGGCGGCAATGCGGCCGTCGCCGCCCGAACTGCTGTGGCCGGCCAGGCGATGGCCGTCGAGCGCGGTCAGGATCGCGGCGCCGATGCCGCGGCTGGCGCCGGTGACGAGGATGTTGAGGCTCTTGGTCATGGCGCGGCTGATAGTGCCGGGTTGACCGCGCGAGAACCCCTGTCGTCTTCCCAGCGAAAGCTGGGATCCCGGTGCCTTTTCAGCGTTTGCAAAAGTTCAAACGAGATTCCAGCTTTCGCTGGAATGACGAGATTTGTCAGGCCGCGAACGTCTGGACGAATTTCCCCGCGGTCGCCTTGAAGCGGGCCATCTGTTCGTCGATCGCGCTGAAGTCCTTCTCGACGCCGTCGATCTCGGCGGCGACGCTTTCGGTGTCGGCGCGGATCGCGGCGATGGTCGAGGACATCGAGTCGGCGGCGAGCGCGGTCTCGTCGACCGCGGCGGTGATCATCGTCACCGTCTGCGCCTGCATCTCCATCGCGCGGCGGATGCGGTCGGCGCTGGTCTGCACCTCCTCGACCGTCGACTGGATCGTGTCGTTGGCGTCGACCGTCTGGCGGGTCGCCGACTGGATCGCGCCGATCTTGGTGGCGATGTCGTCGGTGGCGCGGGCGGTCTGGTTGGCGAGGCTCTTCACCTCCTGGGCGACGACCGCGAAGCCGCGGCCGGCGTCGCCGGCGCGGGCGGCCTCGATGGTCGCGTTGAGCGCGAGCAGATTGGTCTGGCCGGCAATGTCGCGGATCAGGCCGAGGATCGATTCGATCGCCTCGACATGGCTCGACAGCGCCTTGCTGACCCCGACCGCCTTGGCGGCCTGCTCGCCGGCTCGGGTGGCGACGCCGGCGGCGACCTCGACCTCGCTGCGGGCTTCCTCGATCGCCATGATCAGGCCGGCGGCGGTCTGCGCGGCCTCGCGCATCGCGACCGCGGACTGCTCGGCGGCGGCGGCGACCTCGCTGGTCTTGCCGAGCATGCCGCGCGCGGCGGTGCTGGCGTCCGACGCCTGGGCGCGGACCTTGCGGCTGCCGGTCACCGTCTTCTCGACGACGGCGACGATCTCCTTGTTGAACTCGGCGCCCTGGGCGCTGCGGCGGCTATACTCCTCGCGGCCGCGGCGAATGTCGTAATAGGCCGAGAAGATGTCGATCTCGAGCGCGCCAAGCGCGTGCAGGGCGCGGGTCAGCCGCGACAGCCGCGCGGCATCCTCGGCCAGCACCCGCTCGAGGATCGCCTGGATCGCCTGCACGCAGGCCGAGATTCCGGCATAGAGGGTCGATTGGGAGATGCCCGCCTTCGAGGCGGCCTCGACATAGTCGAACACGTTGCGGCTCCAGGCCGGGTCGAGCAGGTTCGAATGCTTGGCCTGGATGTGCGGCAGGATACGGGTGGTGAGCTCGTCGATCTTGTCGTCGGTGATGGGCCGCTTGATCTCGGGCGAGCGGGCGTAGCGCTCCCAATAGGCGCGGCCGACGCTGCGCTTCTCCGGCTCGATCAGCGCCCAGATCTCGCGGCACGATTCGACCAGATCGCCGTCCGCATCGAACAGCTTGATCCGCCTGCCGAGCTCGGCTTCATCGAGATGGACGATCGGGGCAACCATTGCGGACCTTTCCTGGCGCATGAGAAGTTGCCGATCTCTAGGGTTCAATTGGTTAAATAGGCGTTAGCCATTGACCGCGAAAATCCGCGGAAAATCTTTGTCCTCCCTGTCCGCGGAGCGGATGGGGAGGGATGAGTAGGTCGCCATGCCCCCGGCATGGCTAAGGTTCGCGGGGCGAACCTTACCTGCTCATCGCGCGAAGCGCGGTGGAGGGGCTTCGGCGCGGGTCTCGGAAAGCCCCTCCACCAACCTCCGCTATCGCTCCGGTCGGTCCCCCTCCCCACGAGGCTTCGCCTCACAGGGAGGATACTTGCAAAGCGGGGCCTGAGGCCTAAACGCGGCCCGGCAGCGTAGGGGAGCGTCGCTTCATGCACCGAAATCCATTCCGGCCGAT
>JAYRLF010000438.1:0-3220 GCA_041905385.1 Allosphingosinicella sp. | reverse complement strand
AAGGCGACCGCGCCCATCGCCGCCGCCGACATCATGTGCGAGCGCGCCTCGATGTTGGAGCCGTCCTTCACCGCCTTCGGCAGGTTCTCCTTCACCAGCCGCATGCCTTCCAGCGCGATGCCCTGGCTCATGGGGTGGTAGAAGGGCGAGGAGTAAGCCTCCAGGCAATGCGCGAAGGCGTCCATGCCGGTGCCGACCGTAATGACCTTCGGCATGCCGACCGTCAGCTCCGGATCGCAGATGGTCACCGCCGGCAGGAATTTCGGATGGAAGATCACCTTCTTGGTGTGCGTGTCCGAGTTGGTGATGACCGAGGCGCGGCCGACTTCCGAGCCGGTGCCTGCCGTGGTCGGCACGGCGACGATCGGCGCGATGCCTTCCACCGAGGCGCGGGTCCACCAGTCGCCGATGTCCTCGAAATCCCAGACCGGCCGGCTCTGGCCGACCATGAAGGCGACCGCCTTGCCTAGGTCGAGGCCCGACCCGCCGCCAAAGGCCACCACGCCGTCATGGCCGCCGTCCTTGAACGCCTTCACGCCGGCCTCGAGGTTCTTCTCGTTCGGGTTCGGGTCGACGTCGGCGAATATCGCGCGGCTGAGGCCGGCCGCGTCGAGGATATCCAGCGCATTCTGCGTGATCGGCATCGGCGCGAGGCCGCGATCCGTCACTAGCAGCGGGCGCTTCATGCCGACCGCCTTGCAGTGGTCGGCGAGTTCCTTGATCCGGCCGGCGCCGAACTTGACGGCGGTCGGATAGCTCCAGTTTGCAGTGATGCTCATGCTGTGATCTTCTTGAGGTGATAGGATTTCGGACGCGTCAGGTTCTGGAAGCCGATGACCGACAGGGAGCCGCCGCGCCCGGTGTTCTTGACGCCGGTCCAGCACAGCGCGGGATCGAGATAGTCGGCGCGGTTCATGAAGACGGTGCCGGTCTCGATGTCGGCGCCGATGCGGGCGGCGCGCTCGGGGTCTTTCGTCCACAGCGATGCTGTGAGGCCGAACTCGCTGTCGTTCATCAGCGCCAGCGCCTCGTCGTCGCCCGACACCTTCATGATGCCGACGACCGGGCCGAAGGATTCATCGCGCATCACCCGCGTCGTGTGGTCGACATTGGTGAGGATCTGCGGCGCGAGGTAGGCGCCGCCGTCGTCCTGCGGGAAATTCGCCGCGTCGACGACCGGAAAGGCGCCGGCGGCGATCGCCTCGCCGACCTGGGCGCGGACCTCGGCGGCGAAACGCTTGTTGGCCATCGGGCCGAGCGTCGTCTCGGGATCGAGCGGGTTGCCGAGTTTCATGTTCAACACCCAGGCCGCGGATTTTTCGACGAACGCGTCGTAGAGCGAAGAGTGCACGTAGATGCGCTTGATGCCACAGCAGCACTGGCCGGAGTTGAACATCGCGCCGTCCATCAGCGTGTCGACGGCCGCGTCGAGGTCGGCGTCCTCCATCACATAGCCGGGATCCTTGCCACCGAGCTCCAGCCCGAGTCCGACGAAGGTGCCGGCGGCAGCCCGCTCGATCGAGCGCCCGCCTGCCACCGAACCGGTGAAGTTGATGAAGTCGAACTGCCGCGCCTTGATCAGGTCCGAGGTCGTCTGGTGGTCGAGGAACAGGTTCTGGAAGACGTCCTCCGGCACGCCCGCCTCGACGAAGGCGTGCACCATGCGCTCGCCGACCAGCAGGCTCTGCGTCGCGTGCTTGATGACGACCGTGTTGCCGGCCATCAGCGCTGGCGCAACCGTGTTGATCGCCGTCATGTAGGGATAGTTCCACGGCGCGATAACCAGCACGACGCCGTGCGGCTCGTGCAGGATCTGGCGCGTGAAGGTCGCGCTGTCCTCGACGACCAGCGGCGCCAGCGCATCGGCGGCGATCGACGCGACATAGTTCGAGCGCTCGTTGAAGCCGCGGAATTCGCCGCCGTACTTGACCGGGCGGCCGATCATGTGGGCGAGTTCCGGCACCACTTCGTCTACCATCTCGTTCAGCCGCGCGACGCCGGCCATGACCAGCTTCACGCGCTTGTCGAGCGGCTGCGCTGCCCAGTCCTTGCGGGCGGCGCGCGCCTTCGCGATCGCGGCGCTCGCCTCTTCATACGATTGCGTCGGCCGCTCGGCATAGACCGATCCGTCGATGGGCGAAATGCATTTCAGAATTGTCACGATCCTACTCCTAAACCTGTCAGCAGCCTTCGAAGCCGCGGGCAATTTCCCAGTCGGCGATCAGCCTGTCGGCCACGTCCTGTTCCCAGCGGGCGGCATGAACATAATGGTCCACCACCGCGTCGCCGAATGCCGAGCGCAGCAGGCTGGACCCGTCAAGGGCCTCCGTCGCGTCGCGCAGCGTCCGTGGGATCTCGCGCACTTCCGTTCCGCCATAGGCGTCGCCCGAGAAAGGCGCCTCCAGCGGCAGTTCGCGCTCGATGCCGTCGATGCCGGCTGCGATCAGCGCGGCCATCGCTAGGTAGGGGTTGAGATCGGAGCCGCCGACCCGGCATTCGATGCGGAGGCCCTTGGTACCCTCGCCACACAGGCGATAGCCCGCCGTCCGGTTGTCGCGGCTCCACACCGCCTTGGTCGGCGCGAATGTGCCGGCGACGAAGCGCTTGTAGGAGTTTATGTAGGGCGCGAGGAACGCGGTGATCTCGGAGGCGTGGGCGAGCAGGCCAGCGACGTAATGCTGCATCAGCGGCGACATGCCGTATTCGGCGTTCTCATCCAAGAATTTCGGTGTCTTGCCGTCGGCGCTCCACAGCGACTGGTGGATGTGCGACGAGCTGCCGGCGGCCTTGGCGTTCCATTTCGCCAGGAAGGTGATCGACTTGCCCCGCGACCAGGCGATCTCCTTGCAGGCATTCTTGATTATGACATGGCGGTCGGCCATGGTCAGCGCGTCGGCATAGCGCACATTGACCTCGCCCTGTCCCGCCGAGGCCTCGCCCTTGGTGTTCTCGACCGGGATGCCGGCACCCTGCAGGCCGTTGCGGATGGCGCGCATGACATCCTCTTCCTTGGTGGTCTGGAAGATGTGGTAGTCCTCGTTGTAGGCGCTCACGGTGCGCAGGTCGCGATAGCCCTGTTCCTCCGCCTCCTCGTAGCTCTGGTCGAACAGGAAGAATTCCAGCTCGGTGGCCATGAACGCCTTCAGGCCCATAGCCTCCAGCCTGGCGACCTGCTTCTTCAGGACGGCGCGCGGCGAATGCGGGACTTCTTCGTGCGTGT
>JAYRLF010000032.1:0-19524 GCA_041905385.1 Allosphingosinicella sp. | reverse complement strand
CGCCCGCGGACTCGCCGTACTGCGGGCGCTTGCGCAAGCGATCGAGCAACGCGGGATCGTCACGGTTGCGGACCTGCTGCTCGTCGGCACGGTCGGCGAGGAAGGTCTCGGCGACCTTCGCGGCGTCAAGGGGCTTGTCCGCGACCATCCGGAAATCGACGGCTTCATCTCGATCGACGGGACGGACATCGAGACGATCACCAGTCGCGCTACGGCGAGCCGCCGCTGGGAGATCAAGTTCACCGGGCCGGGCGGACATAGTTTCGTCGACTTCGGCCGGCCGAGCGCGACCCACGCCATGGGCCGGGCGATCGCCGCCATCGCCGAGCTGCGATCGCCGGCCTCGCCGCGCACCACCTTCACCGTCGGCACGGTTCGCGGCGGCACGTCTGTCAACGCCATCGCCGGCGAGGCGGTGATGGAGGTGGATATTCGCTCCGACGGCGCCGACGAGGTGGCGGCGCTCGAGCGTCAGATCCTGGAGGCCGTGAACCAGGCGGTCGCCGCCGAGAATCGGCGCTGGGCCTCGGACGCGCTGCGGGTCGAAAATCGCCTGGTCGGCGATCGGCCGGCGGGCGCCATGCCGGACGACGCGGTCATCGTCCGCGCGGCACTTGCAGCCGCCCGGCGCGTCGACGGTCCGCAGCCGCGGCTGATCGCGTCGAGCACCGACAGCAATGTGCCGATGGCCGCGGGCATTCCGTCGGTCACGGTGCGCGGCGGCGGCGAATCGGGCGACACCCATTCCACCGGTGAATGGTATCGTCCGACCCGGGCCTGGGTCGGCGCGCAGCGGGCACTGCTGACCGTGCTCGCGCTGGCCGGCGTCCGCGGGGTGAGCCGGCCGCTGCTTGCCGACCGGCCCGTTCCCGCAACGACGACCGGGCGTTAGCGCATCTCGCGGCCGGCCCGGCCCGGCCTTCTCCCGCCATGGCCCGTCAGTCGGCGGGCCGTCGCTGCGGTGCATCGGCGTCGAGCCGAAAGGCGCGCCGGAGGAAGGCGGCCTGGACGGCGATCGACGCGTCCTGGTTCACCTTCTTGCGAAAGCCATGGCCTTCGTCTCGAGCCAGCAGGTACCAGACATCGCGCCCGCGCTCGCGCAATCGCCGCACGATCTGCTCGGCCTCGCTGCGCGGCACGCGCGGATCATTGGCGCCGTGGATCACCAGCAGCGGCCTGGTCATGCGATCGGTCATGTTGAGCGGCGAGATGCGCTCGAAATAGGCGCGGGTCCGCGCATCGCGCTCGTCGCCATATTCGGCGCGCCGGGAATCGCGTCGATAGCCTTCGGTATTCTCGAGGAAGCTCGACCAGTTCGAGATCCCGACCTCGTCGATCACGCCGGCGACTCGATCGCCGTAGAGCGCCAGCGTCGCCAATGCGACATAGCCGCCATAGGATGCGCCATAGACCACCACGCGCGACGGATCGAGCGTCGGCTGGCTCGAGACCCAATCGAGCAGCGCGCCGATATCCCGCACGGAATCCTCGCGCCGCTCACCATTGTCCATGTCGGTGAAGCTGCGCCCATAGCCGGTCGACCCGCGTATATTGGGCGCGATCACCACCGCGCCCAGCTGGTCGACGAAATAGGCGATTGTCGCATCAAAACCGGGGCGCATCTGCGCCGCCGGACCGCCATGGACCAGGATCAGGACGGGTCGCCGGCCCGTCGGCGCGGCGCGCCTACTGTAGACGAAGGCCGGAATCGATTGCCCGTCGAACGATCGAAACCGGATCAGCTCGGTCTGCGGCAGTTGGTCGGGCTGGAGCCCGCCCATTTCGCTATGGGTCCAGCGGGTCAGCGCCCGGCGGGCCGGATTCCAGGTCCAGACATCCGATTCCGCGTCGGACGACGCGACGGTCATCGCGACCATGCTGCCGTCGGGCGAGAAGCGCACCTTGCTCAGGATAACGTTGCCGAGCTCGGGCGCGGGAAGGTTGCGGCCGGAGCGAAGGTCGGTCAGCACCAGGCGCGAGCGCCCGTCCTCGTTGACGGAATAGGCCACGAAATTGCCGTCCCGCGAGACGTCGAACGACGACAATTTCGTGAGGTCATAGCCCTCGACGTCCCACCGCAGGTTCGGCGGCGACAACCGCTCGGCGCGGCCGGTCTCCAGATCGAAGCGGACCAGACGGGCGAATTCGGAATCCTGGTCGGACAGGACCAGGATGCTGCGGCCATCCGCAGAGAAATGCCCGCCGACATAGGAGATTTCGCGATCCACGGGATTGAGCCGGCGAAGCGTCCCCGTCTCGATGTCGAGGATATGGCGCTCCGACGCGGTCGCCGAGATGTAGCGGTGGATCAATAGCCGCCGGCCGTCGGGCGAGAAGTCGAGCGGCGCGATCGTTCCCAGGCCGGTGGCCACGACGCGGCGCGTTTCCAGGTCGTCGCCCTCCATCAGGACGATGTCCCAATTGGCTTCGCCGGGCGTCGCCCGCGTCCACGCGATTCTCCGTCCGTCCGGGGAGAAGGTGAAGGCGTCGTTGCGCGTTCCGGCGTGGGTGATGACCGTCGTGCGGCCCGATCCGTCGATCAAATGCCCCTGATAATGTTCGCGCCCGCCCGTGTCCCTGGCGACGATGAATCGGTCGCCGGAGGGCGACGACGTCGCGTTGCGGGCGGGCTCGTCGAAAAAGGTGATCTGCTCGCGCATCGCTCCAGGCGCGCGCACCCGATGGATCTGCGCGCTGTCTCCGAAGCGGGTTCTGATCAGGATGCCGTTGTCCGCCGTCCATCCCTGGAACGTCGCCGACCGGCCGTTCTGGTATCGCTCGAGCGAGGCCGTAAGCGCATCGGGAATCTCGGGGATGCCGTCATAGACCAGGCTGCCGATTTCGCGGACCTGCGGCGTCGCCGCCGGCGCCGGTTGCATCGCGAGCGCCCAGGCGCCGATCAGGATGCGGAGCATGATTCCCCCTCATTGGCGGATTGATGCCAGGATCGTGACGCTTGCCGCCGCCGCCGAACATCGTCTCGATGCGGCCGCTCGCTTTTTTGCGGCGCGATGCGCATGCAGGCCGCGGAATTTTCTCTCGAGGGCCCGGCAGCATGTCAGGCATGGGCCCTATCGATGCGGAGACTTGCGGATGCGGCTGATCCGGCGGCTCGCCTTCATCCTCGTCGCAATCGCGCTGAGCACGGGCCAGGTGCCGGCCGGCGCGACTCCGGTGTCCGCGGCCGAGGGCGCGATCCGGCTCATGGTCGATGCCAGCGACGTCGGGCGACGCATCCTGCGCGTGACCGAGGAGATTCCGACCAGGGGCGGCGAGCAGCTCGTCCTCCTCTATCCGATGTGGCTGCCGGGCAATCATGCCCCGCGCGGACCGCTGCAGAATCTCGCCGGGCTCAACGTGTCGGCGGCCGGGACGCCGCTCGCATGGCGCCGCGATCCGGTGAACGTGGCCGCATTCCGGGTTGCGGTGCCGCCGCGGGTCCGCACGATCACCGTCTCGTTCGAATTTCTTGCGCCGCTCTCCACCGCGCAGGGGCGGCTGGTGATCACCCGCGATTTCCTGAACCTGCAATGGAACACGGTCCTGCTTTATCCGGCGGATCGCGACATAAGCCGGCTCGCCGTGGCGCCGCGTCTCGTCCTGCCGGAAGGATGGTCGTGGCGCAGCGCCCTCGCGGGCACCAGTTCCGGGACGACCGCCGCGTTCGGGCCGGTAATGCTCGACCGTCTCGTCGATTCGCCGCTTTATGCCGGCCGCCATCGCCGCAGCTTCGAGCTGGACGAAGGAGTTCGGCCGGTCCGGCTGCACGTCTTTGCCGGGGATGCCGACGCCCTGCACGCCAGCGAAGCCCAGATCGCGCTTCATCGGGAGATGATCCGGCAGGCAGACCTGCTGTTCGGTTGGCGTCCCTTCGATCGCTATGATTTCCTGCTGACCCTGGCCGAAGGCTTCGGTGCATCGGGAACCGAGCATCGCCGTTCGAGCGAGAACCGCGCCGCCCTCGGCTATTTCCGCAACTGGGACGAAATGGCCTGGGCGCGCACTTTGCTTGCCCATGAATATGTCCATGGCTGGAACGGGAAGTTCCGGATTCCGCGGGGGACCTTCACGCGAACCTTCAACGAGCCGACGCGCAACGATCTCCTCTGGGTTTATGAGGGCCTCTCCACTTATTACGGCACCGTGCTCGCCGCGCGGTCCGGCCTGCTGAGCCAGGACGAGGCGCGGGCGCTGCTGGCGCTCAATTACGCCCGCTTTGCCGAGCTTCCCGGACGGCAATGGCGTTCGCTCCAGGATACGACCAACAGCGTGGTGCTTTCATCCCGCCGTCCGCTGCCCTGGCCGAGCTACCAGAGATATCTGGATTATTATGACGAGGGAGCGCTGGTCTGGCTCGAGGCCGATCTGCTGATCCGGTCCTTGTCGGCGGGCCGGCGCTCGCTCGATGATTTCATGCGCGCCTTCTTCGCCGGGCCGGATGGCGATCGACCGGTCAGCACCTATCGGCTGGACGATGTCGTCGCCGCCCTGACCGCAGTCCAGCCTTACGACTGGCGCGCCTTCCTCGATTCACGGCTCCACGCGACGGGAACCGAAGCGCTGACCAGTCTCGACGGAAGCGGTTATCGTTTGTGCTTTGCGGACAGGCCCACCGACTTTCATCGTCATGTGCAGGGCCATGAGCGCCACACCGATCACAGCTTTTCCATCGGCATGGTTGTCGGGGCCGAAGGCAGGATCGACGACGTCCTGTGGGGCGGGCCTGCCTTCCGCGCAGGCCTTGCGCCCGGCATGCGGATCCTGGGCGTGGACGGACAGCCCTATTCGGCCGAGCGCCTGCAGACGCTGATCCGATCCGGGCCAGCCGGCGCGTCGGGGCCGGTCCTGCGCGTGAAGGACGCAGATGAAGAGCTGCGTGTCGACCTCGCCTATCGGGGCGGACTCCGCTTCCCGTGCCTGGAGCGGAATGCGAACGAGCCCGATCGGCTTTCGGCGATCTTGAACCGAAGGCAGGGCCGGCCGACGGATCGACAATCAGCTCGGCTCGGTCACCTTGCGCGCCCCAGCCGCCTCGGCTGAAGGGTCAACCTCCTCCGGCGCCGCTTCGGTACCGAACAGGAGCACGCGGGCGCGTCCGTCGAGCCCGAGCTGCTCGGCTGTCTTCGGCTGGCGCGTCATCAGGGCGTGAAGGCCGGCGAGCCCGGCGACGCCGGACAGCCCGATCTTGAGCGGCGGCTGGCCGAGCGCGCCGGCCGCCAGGCGCTGCTGGATCAGGATCGCCTCGTCGTCGCTGACCTTGACGAACGCATCGGCCCGCCGTGCCAGCACCGGCCAGGCCGCCGAGGACGCCTTTCCGACGGCGAGCATCTGCATCACCGTCGCGGTATCGCCCGTGAGCGTGGCCGGCCTGCCCAGGATTGCGCTCTCGAACAGGCATGCGGCATTTTCCGGCTCGGCGATGATGAATGTGGGTCGCTTGTCGCCGAAGATCTCGCTCAGCACGCCGACCACGCCGGCGGCCAGCCCGCCCACGCCTGCCTGCACCACGACATGGCTCGGGAAATCCTGCGCCGCGAACTGCTGGTGGAGCTCGAGCGCCATCACGCCATAGCCGTGCATCACATGGTTGACGGTCGGATCGCTCGCCGAGGCGGTGTCCGAAACCAGCAGCCAGCCGTTGCGGCGCGCCTGGTCCGCGGCGACGATCACGGCGTCGTCATAATTGCCGGGCGTTTGCACGACGCTGGCGCCGAGCGCCTCGATCGCGGCGATTTTGTAGCTGAGCGCATTCTCCTGCATGAAGATGACCGCCCGGCAGCCGAGCTGCCGCGCCGCGAATGCGACGGAGCGCCCGTGATTTCCCTCGGTCGCGCAGCAGAGGACGGCGCCGCTCGGATCGTCCAGCGCGCGCACCCTCAATGTCGCCGCATAGGCCCCGCCCAGGCTCTTGAAGCTGTTCTGGTTCAGGCGGGAGGATTCGTCCTTCATGAGCACGGCGCCGAGACCGAGCTCCGTCGCGCTTCCGACCAGGGTCCGGATCGGCGTGACCGCATAACCCGGCCATCCGCGAATCTCGGACAATGCCGCCTGCGCCGCGGAAATGCTGGTGACGGCGCGTTCGGCAGCTGAATAGCTGTCCCGGACGGCCTTTGAATTGATGAAAGCGCGCATGCGTCCCCCTTGATGGCTACGCTTTCACGCTACGGGGAAGTTCTGCGCAGTATCGCCGCCCCGCGTTGACCCGGCGCGGACTTGCTGCAAACATCAGTGGATCGACGCATCAAAGCTGCGCATGGAGGGGAAAGGTAAAATGAGCGAGGTGGAGCTGGACCGTCTGGATCGGATGATTCTCGACGCCCTGCAGAAGAACAACCTCACGTCGGCGGATCGTCTTTCAGAGACGATCGGCCTGTCACCGTCCGCGATACAGCGGCGCGCGAAGCGGCTTCGCAAGGAAAAGGTGATCGTCAGCGACGTTTCCGTGCTGAATCCGCGCCTGGTGGGCCAGAAAGCGACCTTCATCGTCGAGGTGAACCTCGAGCGCGAGAATGCGGAGGTGGTGAGCACGTTCAAGCGGCGCATGCTCGCCGCGCCGGAAGTCCAGCAATGCTATTTCGTCACCGGCGATAGCGACTTCATTCTGATCATCACGGCCCGCGACATTGAGGAATATGACGAGATCGCGCAACGCCTGATGTTCGAGGGCGGCTGCGTCCGCAAATACAAGACGTCCGTCGTGCTGAGCCGGGTCAAGGCGACCCTGGCATTGCCGATCGACGATCAGCTCTAGCGGGCCCCGACGCCCGATCGGGCGGATGCAATCGCGGCATCGGCTTTCGAAATCGCGCCAATGGCGCACGGATTCCGCTCGATTGCCGGCAATTGCGCGGCGAACCTGCAAAGGCTCCGTCATAGCATCCATCGACGACCTTTGGAGCGATCGTGGCGCCGCTTGAGTCTCTGATGTCCTTCAGCCTTCCGCCGATGACGGCTGGACTCCGCCCGGGCAGGCGGGGCGGCATCGTTCGGCGCGAGGGCGCGACGGCCGCGTCCGTGTCGGCTGCGCCGTTCATGCCGATCGTGCTGGCGGCCTTGTCCGCCGCGATCCCCATGCCGTTCAGCCTGGAAGTGCTGTTGTGGAGCGCGCTCCTCCCGTGGCAGGACTGATGGGTCGATGGTGAAGCGTAAGTGGCAATTCGAGGTCGAGGAGTGGCCGTTCGTCGTTCCGTACCGGTTCGCGGGATGCGTCTGGACTCGGCTCGAGCTGTTCGTGGCAAAAGTGTCGGTCGGGGATGTCGAGGCGGTCGGCGAAGGCGCCGGCGTCTATTATCATGACGAGCCGGTGGCGCGCATGCCCGCCGAAGCGGAGCGGCTTCGCGGCGCGCTGGAGGCGGGGATCGGACGCGACGAACTGGCGGCCCTGTTACCGCCGGGCGGCCTGCGCAACGCGATCGACTGTGCGCTTTGGGATCTCGAGGCGAAATGCAGCGGGACGCCGGCCTGGGCGGCGGCGGAATTGGCCGGCCTCGAGCCGCTGATCTGCATCCAGACGATCTCGATCGGCGAGGCCGATGCGATGGCGAGGGAGGCGGTCGCGGCAGCCGACGCCCGGGCGATCAAGCTCAAGGTGGCCGGCGATGGGCGCGATGCCGATCGGGTCCGGGCCGTTCGTGCCGTGCGCCCCGATATCTGGCTCGGCATCGACGCCAATCAGAGCCTGACCGGATCGGCGCTCGAAAAATTGATGCCCGCGCTGGTCGAGGCCCGGGTCGACCTGCTCGAACAGCCTTTTCCGGTTGGCGCGGAAGCTCTGCTCGACGACTTCCAGTCGGCGGTGCCGATCGCCGCCGACGAAAGCGTCCAGACCAGCGCCGATCTCGAAGCGCTGGTCGGCCGGGTCCAGGTCGTCAACATCAAGCTCGACAAGACCGGCGGGCTGACCGGCGCGCTCGACATGGCCCGCGAGGCGCAACGGCTCGGATTTCGGCCGATGGTCGGCAACATGCTGGGCACGTCCCGCGCAATGGCGCCGGGCATGGTCGTCGGCCAGCTGTGCGACGTCGTCGACCTCGACGGCCCGCTGCTGATGGGCCGCGACGTCGATCGCGGTCTCGATTATTCCGATGGCCTGGTCCGGCCCGGCGCATGCACCTGGGGGATGCCATGACCTCGGCCGCCGCACTGGATGCCGCCGGCGCCCGCGCCGAGCTTGGTGGGTCGCGTGCCGGCGGGCATCCGCGCGGGCTCACCGTCCTCGTCGTCACCGAGATCTGGGAGCAATTCTCTTATTATGGAATGCGCGCGCTCCTGATCTACTACATGATCGGAACGCTCGGATTTTCCCAGCCACGCGCGTCGATGGTCTATGCCTTCTATATCGCGGCGGCCTATTTCACGCCGATCCTGGGCGGCATCGTCACCGACCGCTTTCTCGGCCGGCGCCGGGCTGTCGCGATCGGATCCGCGATCATGGCGCTCGGCCATTTCGCGATGGCGTCGGAAGCCTTGTTCTATCTCGCGCTCGGCCTGATCGCGCTCGGCAACGGCCTCTACGTTCCCAGCATCGCGAGCCAGATCAGCACACTCTATCGGCCGGGCGACGCGCGCCGGAAGTCCGCTTTCAGCATCTACTATATGGGCGGCAATGTCGGCGGCTTCCTTGCGCCGATCATCTGCGGGTTCCTCGGCGAGACCTATGGTTGGCATTGGGGTTTCGGAATTGCCGGGCTCGGAATGCTGGTTGGGCTTGCCGTCTACCTGCTTGGCGAGCGCCACCTGAACCCGATCGAAGACGCCGCCCCTGAACTTGTGGCCAGCGCCGGCGTCCGGGACGAAGAGCGCGGACGGATGATGCTCCTCATCATCGTGCTGATGGTCGTGATCCTGTTCCGCGGCGCCTATGAGCAGCTCGGCAACACCGTCGCCTTGTGGATCGCGCAAGCGGACCGCGCCGCAGGCGCGCTCACGATTCCGATGACCTGGTTCCAGGCCCTGAACGGCCTGCTCGTCATCCTGCTGACGCCTCTGATCCTTGCCCTTTGGAGACGACGCTCGGCCGGGTCGGCGACGGCCGCCCGGATGGCGATCGGCGCGGGGACCGTCTGCATGGCCTACCTCCTCGCCTCCGCGCTCGCACTGCTGGCCGAGCAAAGCGGCACGGCGACCGCCTGGCCTTGGATCGTCCTCTTCTTCGTGCTGATCACGACCGGCGAGCTCTATATCCTGCCTGTCGGACTCGGCCTTTTCGGCCGGCTCGCACCGCGCCGGATCGGCGCCACGATCATCTCGATCTGGTTCGCGGCGATCAGCGCCGGCAGCCTGCTTTCCGGCTTGCTCGGCGCCTATTGGACGGCGCTGGGGCCGCCGCTCTTCTTTGCCATGATTGCGGCGGTCGCCGGGACTGCCTCCTTGCTCTGTGTCCTGCTCATCCCATGGGTCAGGCGCGTCGAGGAGCGGTGCGAAGCCGCTCAGGGAGGGGCGGCTTGAACTGGCGGCCCGTCTTGCTGGCGCTGATCCTGCTTTGCCAGGCGGCCGTCTCCGCCGCGCGCCCATCGCTCAACGACGAGCTCGAGCGTGCCCGGCGCGCCTTCGGCGTGCCCGGCGCGGTCGTCGTCGCGGTGCGCAATGGCCGGATCGTCGATCGCTATGCCGCCGGGGTGCTGCGCCAGGGCGATCCGGCACCGGTCACGACCGACACATTGTTCGCGATCGGCTCCATCACGAAATCCTTCACCGCGGCGGCGATCGGCATGCTGGTCGACGAGGGCAGGCTCGCCTGGGACGATCCGGCGATCCGGCATCTGCCGACGCTGCGCCTGTCGGACGAATATGTCACCAGCCACCTGACCCTGCGCGACATGCTCGCGCACAGGAGCGGCTTTTCCTCCGGTGCCGGCGATCTCCTGTCCTGGCCGGAGACAAGCCTCTCCACCGAGGAGAAGCTGGCCAGGCTCCAGCACATTCCGCTCACCCGCGGGTTCCGCAACCGCTACGGATACAGCAATCTGCTCTACACGGCGCTGGGGCAGGTCGTCGCCCGAAGGTCGGGCCAGTCATGGCCGGACTTCATCCGCTCCCGCATTCTCGCGCCGCTCGGCATGGGGCGGACGAGCCTGTCTGCGTCCGATCCACGGCAGCTGCCGATCGCCTGGCCGCATGCCAGGCTGGGTGGCGCGCTCCGCGGCATCGGCGAGGTGACGCCGCTGCCGCGGCGCTACGGTCTCGGTGACGGGGCGGCGGGCGCGATCCATGCCAGCGGCGACGACATGGCCCGCTGGATCGCATTGCAGCTCGGCGCTGGCGCGGCCCCCGACGGCGGGCCCCGCTTGTTCAGCGAGGCCGTCGCCCGCGAAATGCATGCGGCGCAGACGCCGCTGCGGATCCGCCCCAGCCAGGGCGCGTTCGCGGCCGCCGATCCGAGTTTCAGCGCCTATGGCTTCGGCTGGTTCGTGCGCGACTATCGCGGTGTCAAGATCGTCTATCATGCCGGCGGCACGCTCGGAGCGGTCGCCCAGATGAACCTGATCCCGCAGGCCGACACCGGCTTCATCATCCTCACCAATTCGGAAGAGTCCGGGTTCCTCCGCGCCGTCGAGCTGATCCTTCTCGACCATTATCTGGACCTCGAATCGCCCGACTGGATCGCCCTGCAGCTCGAGGCGGACGCGGACGACCGGGCAGCGGCGCTTTCGGCCTTCAGCACGAGCGAGGCTCAGCTCGCCCGCGGCCCTGCGCCGCTGCCGCTGACCGCTTATGCCGGTCGCTATCTCGATCCCTGGTTCGGCGCCGTCCTGATCGAGCATCGGGAGGGACGGTTGCGCGTCGCGTTCGAGAATTCGCCTTATCTTGACGGGGCGCTCGAACATGTCGGCGGCAACCTGTTCCGGACGCGGTTCCGCGAGCCGGGCATGGAGGATGCCTACATCACCTTCGAGACCTCGGATGGCCGCGTCGGCGCCGCCAGCGTCCGAGCCGTCTCTCCGATCGCGGATTTCAGCTTCGATTTCCGCGATCTTCACCTGGTCAGGCAGGAACCATGACAGTGCATCTTGCCCGTCTCGCCATCGCCCTGCTGGCGAGCTTCGGCGCGTCGGTCCTGCCCGCCGCGGCATCGGCGGAAACACGCCGCGACGGCGCGCTCGTCTATGACGGTATCCCCGAAATCCAGGGCGCCGACCCTGCATTGGCCCGCTACGGCCGGACACGGACGGCCTTCTTCCAGGATTGGCTCGAGGACGGGTCGATGCTGATCCTCACCAGCTTCGGCAATGTCGAGCAGGTGCATCGGGTGGCCGCGCCCGGCGGCGCCCGGACCCAATTGACCTTCGGCGGGGAGCCGGTCCGCAGCGCCCTCGCCCAGCCCGGCACCAATCGCTTTCTGTTCAGCCGCGACGCGGGCGGCAACGAGGCTTTCCAGGCCTATCTCGGCACGGGCGAAGGCGATGCCGTCCTGGTCACCGAGCCGGGCACGCGCAACGAACGGTTCGTCTTCTCGCCCGACGGTCGTCTTCTGAGCTGGTCCCGATTGACGCCTGGCCAGGCCGACGCCGACATCATGGTCATGTCCCCGGGCGAGCCGTCTTCGCGCCGGGCGGTCTATCGCGGCACCGGAACGGTGGCGCCGGTCGATGTGCACGGCAATCTGGTGCTCGTTGAGCAGCGACAGTCGATTCTCGAAAACCAGTATCTGGTCGTCGATCTTTCCAGCGGCCGCGCGACGCGGCTGCTCCCGGATCGGTCCAACGCCTCGTTCCGCAATGGCCGCTTTCTCGAAGGCGGCAGGCGGGTGGCCATGACCATGATCGGCGAGGGTGGGTTTCGGACTCTCGTCATGCTCGATCTCGGCACCGGGGCGCTGACGCCGCTCACGCCGGCAGCGCGATGGGACGTCGAGCTGTTCGACGTCGATCCGGAGGGGAGACGGATCGCCTATTCGGTCAACGAAGACGGGTTTTCCCGCGTCACGATTGTCGATCTGCGCCAACCGGACCGGCGGACCAGGGTGCCGGTGCCCGACGGCATGCTGTTCGACTTGCGATTTTCGCCCGACGGCGCCCGCATCGCCATCGCTCTGTCGACCGCGACGGGCGGCGACGTCTGGTGTTGGGAAGGCGGCCGGGTCTCGCGTTGGACCATGTCGGAGCTTGGCGGGCTCGACCGCGACCGATTGGCGCAGCCTTCGCTGGTCCGCTTTCCGTCCTTCGACGGGCGCTCCATTCCCGCCTTCGTCTATCGGCCGACCGGGCGCGCCGACGGGCGCAGGCCGGTCATCGTCTCGATCCATGGCGGCCCGGAAGCGCAGGAGCGGACCTGGTTCAATCCGGACTATCAATATTGGACGAACGAGCTCGGAGCGGTGGTGGTCGCGCCGAACGTGCGCGGCTCGACCGGCTACGGCCAGGACTATCTGACGCTCGACGACGGCCTCCGACGCGAAGATGCGGTCCGCGACGTCGGCGCCGTGCTCGACTGGATCGCCACCCAGCCCGATCTCGATCCGGCGCGGGTCGTCGTCTATGGCGAATCCTATGGCGGCTTCATGTCGCTCGCATCGCTGGCGCGCTATTCCGATCGCCTTGCCGGCGCCATAGACGTCGTCGGAATCTCGCATTTCGCGACCTTCCTGGAGAATACCGAGGGCTATCGGCGCGACCGTCGCCGCGCCGAATATGGCGACGAGCGCGATCCCGCGATGCGCGCCTTTTTCGACCGGATCAGCCCGATCAATCTGGTCGACCGCATGCGCAGGCCGCTTCTTGTCGTGGCCGGCGCCAACGATGTCCGCGTTCCGCTCGGCGAATCCCAGCGGATCGTCTCGCAGATCCGGGCCAATGGCGGCGAGGCCTGGCTGCTGGTTGCGAACGACGAGGGGCACGGCTTCCAGAGACGGTCGAACCAGTTGGCGAAGGCGCAGGTCCAGACCATGTTCCTGCGCCGGCTTTTCGGCCTGCCGCCCGGCGGGGCGGCGAGACCGCGGTGAAGCGCCGCCTCTGCGTCGCGGCACTGCTGGCGGCGATGGCGCCGGGGCCGGCGGCGGCGAATCCGAATGCACCGGCGAGCAATCGTGCGGAAGCGCCGATCCTGCGCGAATATAATGTCCGGATTCCGATGCGGGACGGCGTCGAGCTGTCCGCCAACATCTATCGGCCGCGCGCGTCGGATCGGGTTCCCGTCATCCTGATCCGCACGCCCTACGGACGGAATAGCGAGAGCTATGAACGTCGCGGCTCATGGTGGGCGAGTCGCGGCTACGCGCTGGTCGTGCAGGATGTGCGCGGGCGCGGCGATTCGGATGGGCGCTTTCGCCCGTTCCTCGACGAGGCCGCCGACGGCTATGACACGCAGAGCTGGGCAGGCACCCGAAGCTGGTCCAACGGCCGGGTCGGCACCACCGGCGGTTCCTATCTCGGCTGGACGCAGCTCTATCCGGCCGGACTCAATAATCCGCATCTGGCGGCAATGGTGCCGACGACCTCGGGGCCGGACCCCCATCGGAATTTTCCGCTCCAGTTCGGCGTGCCGATGGTGTCCGCAGCCAATTGGGCGGCGCTGGTCGACGGCCGTCAGCGGCAGAGTTTCGAGACCGTCGACCTTGCCGCCGCCTACCAGGCGCTGCCGCTGATCGACTTCGACCGAGTCATCGGCCGCAATCTCCCCTTCTGGCGCGAATGGCTGGATCATCCGTCGCTCGACGGTTTCTGGCGGCAGCGCGGCTATCAGGCCAGCCTCCTCAATACGAATGCGCCGGCGATGCATGTCAGCGGCTGGTATGATGACGTGCTGATCGGCACCCTCGAAAATTTCAGCGCGTTGTCGCGGCGGACGCCGTCGCGCGGCTACCAGAAGCTCGTCATCGGCCCCTGGGGACACAGGACCAATGCGGGGCGACGGCTCGGAGACGTCGATTTCGGACCGCAGGCGGTGATCGATTTCGATGGCCTGCAGCAGCGCTGGTTCGACCGCTGGCTGCGCGGCATCGACAATGGCGTGGATCGCGAGCCGCCGGTGCGCCTGTTCGTCATGGGGCTGAACCAGTGGCGCGACGAACAGGAATGGCCGCTCGCTCGAACACATTACACCCGGCTCTATCTGCACAGCGGGGGTAGGGCGAACGGCCTGGCCGGAGATGGCCTGCTCGGCCCGGCCCCTCCGGGCAACGAGCCGCCCGACCGCTACGATTATGATCCGGCCAACCCCGTGCCGTTCCTGACCGCGCCCGATTCCGCCCAGGTCGGCGGGCCGGACGACTATCGCCAGGTCGAGGCTCGAAGCGACGTGCTGGTCTATACGACGCCGCCTTATCGCGAGGCGGTCGAGGTCTGCGGGCCAATCCGGGTCAGGCTCCATGCCGCGACTTCGGCGCGCGACACCGACTGGACCGCCAAGCTGCTGGTCGTCCATGCCGATGGCTTCGCGCGCCGGCTCAACGACGGGATCGTCCGCGCGCGCTATCGGGCGGGCCTGGAGCGTCCGGTCTTCCCGATCCCGAACCAGGCGCATGCCTATGACATCGATCTCTGGGCCACCTGCATTCGGCTCGCTCCGGGCGAGCGGCTGCGTCTCGAGATCGCGTCCAGCGCCTACCCGAAGTTCGATCGCAACATGAATACGGGGGGACCGATCGGCCGGGAGGGAAGCGGCCTGGTCGCGCGGCAAAGCGTCTTCCACGATCGTCAGCGACCTTCCTACGTGCTCATCCCGTTCGTGCCGCTGGAATCGCAATGAGCGCCGCTGTCGAGATCGGGGCGCCGGAGGCGCGAACCCCCTTCAGCGCCTGGTGGATGATGTTCGTGTTCGGCTTGGCGGGTTTCGTCTCCTATACTGACCGCCTGATCCTCGCGGGCCTCGTCGACCGTCTCAAGACTGACCTGACGCTGAGTGACTCGGACGTCGCGTTGCTGCAGGGCGCGGCCTTCGCCCTGGTCTATGTCGCAGCGGGGCTGGTGTTCGGGCGTCTGGCGGACCGGGTCCGGCGCCGCGCGGTGCTGGTCGCAGGCGCATTGATCTGGTGCCTCGGCACGGCCGCCTGCGGCCTCGCCGCCAATTTCGGCCAATTGTTCGCCGCGCGCATGATCGTCGGAATCGGCGAGGCCGCGCTTGCGCCTGCGGCCGTATCGATGCTCGCCGCCACCCTGCCGCCGGCCCGGCTCGGCACCGGCATCGGCATCTTCGTCATGGGCACCGTCATTGGCGGCCCGGGCGCGATCGCCGTCGGCGGCGGCCTGCTGGCGCTGTTCGATGCCCAGGCCGGCTTCGGCACCGGTATCGCCTCATGGCGCCTGGTGCTGATCGTCGCGGGCCTCGGAGGCCTGCTGCTGCCGCTGCTGTTCCTGACGCTCAGGGAGCCACCGCGCGCGCACCATGAAGCGAGCCAACCGCTAGGCGCGGTGCTGAACTATTTCTGGCGGGCAACTCCCGTGCTGCTTCCCATCTATCTCGGGCTGGCGCTGCTCTCGATCGGCGATTTCGGCGTGCTGAGCTGGTCGCCGAGCATGCTGTCCCGGCGCGACGGCATGTCGCCGGGCGATGTGGCCGCGGTCTTCGGCCTTGGCACGACCATCTTCGCCATATTGGGCGCGGCGGGGGGTGGCCTGTTGCTCGATCGTCTCAGCGCAGCGGGCGGACTTGTCGCACGATTGAGCTGGATCGCGGCAATCTCGCTGCTCGCCGCTCTCTTCGCCGGCGCGTTCGCAATCCCGTCCGCGAGCGTCGGCATAGCCGGCGTGCTCGGCTGGACGCTCGCCTCGTCGATCGTCGCGATCGGCGGCATCACCGCGCTTCAACAGCTCGTGCCGCCCGGCTGCCGCGGCGTTGCCATGTCCCTGGTCTCCTTCTTCGCGATCCTGATCGGCCTCGGCGCCGGTCCAAGCCTGATCGCGATCGCCACGGATGGTCTGTTCGGTCGCCCGGAGGCGGTCGGCTGGTCGATTGCCCTGGTCTGCGCCCCGGCTGCCCTGATCGGCGCGTTTCTTTTCCTGCTTGCCGGACGAAAGGCCCCGACAGCATGAAAAGCCCACATTTGTCCGAAGCCGAAGCCGCGGCGCTGCTGCGTAGCGCGCTCGTGTGGGACAATCATGCCTGTGCGCCCCTGCGCCCTGACGACGAGGCCTTCCTCGACGTGCTCGAGCGCTATCGCGCCAGTGGGGTCGATGTGGTCAGCCTCAATGTCGGCTTCGGCGAGCAGGGGGTGGAGGAGCATGTTCGGATGCTCGCCCATCTGCGGCGCTGGCTGACCGCACGTCCGCAATTCTATCGGATCATAGCGTCGGTCGACGACATCGCCGCGGCGCGCGCCGCCGGGCAGCTGGGCGTCTTCTTCGACATCGAAGGCATGTGCGCGCTGGGTGGCCAGCTCTCGCTGGTGCAGCTCTATTACGATCTCGGCGTGCGCTGGATGCTGGTCGCCTATAACCGCGCCAACCAGGCCGGAAGTGGGTGCCAGGACGAGGAGGATGGCGGCCTCAGCGAATTCGGCCGGGCGGCGATCGACGAGATGAATCGGGTCGGCATGCTGCCCTGCTGCTCGCATACCGGCTATCGGACCGCCGCCGAGGTCATCGAATATTCGTCGCAACCCGTCATCTTCTCGCATTCGAACGCCCGCGCGCTGTGGGACCATCCGCGCAACATCCCGGACGGCCTGATCCGCGCCTGCGCGGACCGCGGCGGCGTAGTGGGAATCAATGGCGTCGCCATCTTCCTGGGTGCCGACGATCGGACCGCCGAGGCGGTCGCGCGCCATGTCGATCATGTCATCGGCGTCGCCGGTGAAGATCATGTGTCGCTCGGCCTGGACTATGTCTTCGATCAGGCCGAGCTCGACGACTATATGACCAATATGGTCGCGACCTTCCCCGGCGCCCATGGCTATGGCGTCGGCATGAAAGGGACGCCGCCCGAGGATCTGCCTTTGATCGTGCGGCATCTGTCGGCGCTCGGCCATCCGGCGGACCGAATCGAGAAGGTTCTGGGCGGCAACCTGCTGAGGCTCGCCGGTGACCGGTGGCGCTGAACCGGGGGTTCGCGAGCGTTCGTTGCAGTCCACTCCGCGTCGCCGCGAGAATGCCGTGCGTGGAGGGGATTCGACGCAGGAATATGGCGCTGGTCCCCGATTAGGTTGCGGACGTGAGGATGGGCGGGTGATCGGTTTTCATATGGCTGCGGTCCGGACGATATTGACGGTGATGGCGCTGATCCTCGTCGCCGGGACTGACCGGCACTGGGCGGCATTTGCGCAGCAGTCCGGCGCGATGCTGCCGATCGAGCGCGCCTTCGCCGCCCCCGGCCTCGACGGTCCGCGCGCCCGCAAGGCGCAATTGTCGCCGGACGGCCGCAGGGTCGCCTATCTGAAGGCCGATCCGGCGGACACGAGCGTCCAGGATCTCTGGCTCGCCGGTGTGCCGCGCGGAGAGCCTTTCCGACTCGTCGCCGGGGCGGCGGTTCGCGGCGACGCCACCGCCACGGGCGACGCCTTCGACCGCCGCGAACGGCTTCGCATCCGCGACAGTGGCATCACCGAATATGTCTGGAGCGACGATGGCGGCCGCATCTTGATCCCGACGGGCGGCGGCCTCTGGATCGCCGACGTCGAGCGCCGGTTCGTGCAGCCGTTGGCGGGCACGACCGGAAACGAGATCGATCCGCGCTTCTCACCAGCCGGCCGCTTCATCTCGTTCGTCCGCGATCGCAACCTGTTCGCGATCGATTTGTCGAACGGCCGCGTCCAGGCGCTGACCACCGGTGGCGGCGGCGCGGTCGCCTTCGGGCTGGCGGAGTTCGTCGCCCAGGAGGAGATGCGGCGGTCGTCCGGCTATTGGTGGTCGCCGGACGACCGTTACGTCGCAGTGCAGCGTTACGACGAATCCGGCGTCGACCTGGTGCCGCGCCTCCTGTTCGAGAATTCGGCCGTGCGGATGACCGAGCAGCGCTATCCGCGGGCCGGCACCGCCAATGCCGAGGTCGGCCTGTTCATCGCCGAGCCGACGAGCGGGCAGCTGCGCCGGATCGAGCTCGATTTCGGTCAGACCCATTATCTCGCGCGCGCCAACTGGTCGCGCGACGGACGCACGCTCTACGTGCAGCGCCAGTCCCGCGATCAGAAGATCCTCGAGTTGATCGCGGTCGACGCTGCGACCGGCGCGCAGCGGATATTGCTGACCGAACGATCGGAGACCTGGGTCGAGCTTTCCAACGATTTCTGGCCACTCTCGGACGGCGGTTTCCTGTGGACGTCGGAACGATCGGGAAATCGTCATATCTATCGCCACGCGCGCGATGGACGCCTGGTTCGGCAGCTCACTGACGGCGATTGGCCGGTCGCTTCGATCGAGGGCGTCGACGAGCGCCGCGGCACTCTCTTCTTCGCGGCGTCGATGACGCCGATCGAAAGGCATCTCTACGCGGTCTCGCTTGCAGGTGCGGATCGGCCGCGGCGTCTCACCAGCGGCGAGGGGTGGTGGCGGTTCGCGATGGCGCAGCGGCCGTCCGCCTTTCTCGGCACTTATTCCGATCCCGCAACGCCGCCACGCACCGCTGTCTATGCTGCGGACGGCGATCTGATCCGATGGATCGAGCGCAATCCGCTCGACGAGACGCATCCTTATTGGCCCTATCGGGACGGCATGCCGCAGCCGCGCTTCGGTACGATCCGCGCCGAAGACGGCACCGTGCTTCACTATGCGATCCAGTTGCCGGCCGGGTTCGACCCGCGGCGGCGCTACCCTGCGATCGTGTCCGTCTATGGCGGGCCGATGGTCCAGGAGGTGCGGCGGGAATGGGGGGACGCCTCCGACCGCCTTCTGCTCGACCGGGGCTATGTCGTCTTCCGGCTCGACAATCGCGGCAGTGCCAATCGATCGGCGGCCTTCAAGTCGGCGATCGCAGGCCAGCTGGGGCGGGTCGAAGTGCAGGATCAGCTGGCCGGCGCCCGCCATCTGGCTTCCTTGCCGTTCGTCGACCCCGACCGGATCGGCGTCATGGGATGGAGCTACGGCGGCTTCATGACCCTGATGCTGATGACCGAACCGGGCTCGCCGTTTCGGGCCGGTGCGGCCGGCGCGGCCGTGACCGACTGGCGCCTCTACGACACCCATTATGCCGAACGGTTCATGGGCAGCCCGCTGCAAAATCCGCAGGGTTATCAAGCATCCGATGCGGTGCAGCGCGTCGACCGGCTCCGGGGACGGCTGCTGCTGCTCCACGGCATGGCTGACGACAATGTCACGTTCGACAACGCCATGCGGCTCACCGCCGCGCTGCAGAGCCGGGGCGTCGCCTTCGAGGAGATGATCTATCCCGGGCAGGCCCATCTCCTGGCCGGCAGCGGCCGGCTGACCCATTTGTGGCGCACCTATCTCGACTTCTTCGATCGGGCGCTGGCGCCGTCCGATCCGCCGGCGCGCAATGAGCGGCGATAGCTACGATGTGATCATCGTCGGCGGCGGAGTGATGGGCTGCTCGGTCGCCTATCACCTCGCAACGCTGGCTGCCGGCAGGCTGTCGATCCTCGTCGTGGAGCGCGACCCGAGCTATCGCCAGGCCTCGTCCGCGCTCTCGCTGGGATCG
>JAYRLF010000437.1:0-3247 GCA_041905385.1 Allosphingosinicella sp. | reverse complement strand
CCGGGATCTGATGGCCCCACCAGAGCTGGCGCGACACGCACCAGGGCTGGATATTCTCGAGCCAGTTGAACCAGGTCTTCTCCCAAGTCTTCGGAACGACCTTGATGTCGCCCTCGCGGACCGCCGAGATCGGCCGCTGCGCGAGGGTCGGCGCGTCGACATACCATTGGTCTGTCAGCCAGGGCTCGATCACGACGTTGGAGCGGTCGCCATAAGGCGTCGCGATCATGCGGTCCTCGACCTTCGCAAGCGCGCCGGCCGCCTCGAGCAGCTCGACCACCCGCTTGCGCGCATCGAACCGGTCCATGCCGATCAACTCGGCCGGAATGAGCCCGTCGGCGGTCTGGACGATCCGGCCGTCGCCATCGAGCATGTTGAGCATCTCGGCCGGCCGAATGCCGGCCCGCTTGCCGACTTCGAAGTCGTTGAAGTCATGGCCCGGCGTGATCTTGACCGCGCCCGAGCCGAGCTCGGGATCGGCATGTTCGTCGGTGATGATCGGCACCAGCCGGCCGGTGATCGGCAGCCGCACCTTGCGCCCCACCAGGGCCGCGTAGCGTTCGTCGGATGGATGGACCGCGACCGCCATGTCGGCGAGCATCGTCTCCGGCCGCGTGGTCGCGACCGAGATCTTTCCCGAACCGTCCTCGAGCGGATAATCGAGGTGCCAGAACTTGCCCTGGACCTCGACCGTCTCGACCTCGAGGTCGGAAATCGCCGTCTTCAGGCCCGGATCCCAATTGACCAGCCTCTTGTCGCGATAGAGCAGACCCTGATTGTAGAGGTCGACGAACACCTTGAGCACGGCGCGCGAGAAGCCCGGGTCCATGGTGAAGCGCTCGTTCGCCCAGTCGCAGCTCGCGCCCAGCCGGCGCAGCTGGCCGGTGATCGCGCCGCCGCTCTCGGCCTTCCACTTCCAGACCTGGTCGATGAATTCGTCGCGGGTGAAGTCGGTGCGCTTCTGCTGGCTCTCGTTCAGCTGCCGCTCGACCACCATCTGGGTGGCGATGCCGGCATGGTCCATGCCGACCACCCAGAGCGCATCCTTGCCCTGCATGCGGGCATGGCGGGTGAGGATGTCCTGCAGCGTATTGTCGAGCGCATGGCCGATATGGAGCGAGCCGGTGACGTTGGGCGGCGGCATGACGATCGTCCACGGCTCGGCGTCGTCGCGCGCCGGCCGGAACAGGCCCTTCTCTTCCCAATAGGCATACCAGCGCGCCTCGATGGCGGCAGGATCGAAAGTCTTCGGCAATTCGGTCATGGGAGGGGCGCTTAGACGAGAGGCTTGCTCGTCGGCAACCTTCCCCCGCTCAGGGCTGTGCCGGCTGCCCGCCCCTGCGCAGCCAGCGGTCCAGCCAGCCATGGACCTCGCGATACCATTGGATCGAGTTTTGCGGCTTCAGGATCCAGTGATTCTCGTCCGGGAACACGACCAGCCGCGACGGGATGCCGCGGCGCTGCAGCGCGTTGAAGACGCCGAGCGACTGGCTGTACGGAATGCGGAAGTCGCGCTCGCCGTGCAGCACAAGCATCGGGGTGCGCCAGTTGGCGACGTGGCTGACCGGGTTGTTGCGCTCGTAATTGGCGGCCGCGGCGGGATCGAAATAGGGCCCGCCAAACTCCCATTCGGTGAACCAGGCCTCCTCGGTCTCATAGGCCATGGCGCGCTGGTCGAAGACGCCGCTGTGGCTGACCAGGCACTTGAAGCCGTCGGGCCACTGGCCGGCGATCCAGTTGACCATGAAGCCGCCATAGGAGCCGCCCAGCGCGCAGGCATTGGCGGTGTCGAGCTGCTGATCCTCGCGCGCCAAGGCGGCCATGCCGAGCCGAAGATCCTCGAGCGGCGCGCCGCCCCAGTCGCGGTTGATCGCGTCGGTGAAGGCCTGGCCGTAGCCGGTCGAGCCGTGGAAATCGATCGTCACCGCGCCATAGCCGGGCGCGGCGAACAGGCGCGGATTCCAGCGATAGGACCAGGCATTGCCGAACGAGCTTTGCGGCCCGCCATGGATCAGCAAGGCGACCGGCAAACGGCCCTGGGCGTTGGCCGGCTTGATAATCTGCCCCCAGACAGTGTCGCCATTGGCGCCCGGGAAGCTGAAGCGGCGGATGCTGACCGGGTCGAGCTCGGCGAGCTTTTCGGCATTGACTTCGGTCAGACGCGTCGTCCGGCCGCGGCGGTCGATCCGGTAGAGATCGTCCGGCGCCTCGAGGCTGTTCATCGTGTAGAGCACCGATCCGTCGCGGAGCGGCGTGACGTTGCCGACCGTGCCGGCCTGGGTCAGCCGGGTCGGACGGCCGGTGCGGACGTCGACCCGGAAGAGCGGCGTATCGAGCGTGTCGCCGGCGGTGACGAGCAGGCTCCGGCTGTCCGGCGCCCAGGCGATCGAGCCGACCGACCGGTCCCAATCGCCGGTCAGCGCCCGCACCTCGCCGGTGGCGAGGTTGCGCAGCTGGATCACCTGGCGGTCCGCTTCGTAGGTGGCCCGCGCCATGTTGGTCCAGGCGAGCCAGCGGCCGTCCGGCGAGACCGCGGGCGTCGTGTCCGTGCCGCGATTGGCCTCAGTCAGGTTGGTCGGCGCGGCGCCGCCGTCGGCCGGAACCGAATAGATGTCGAGATTGGTCGAATTGGGCTCGGTGCGTCCGCCCTCGCGCAGCGCGAAGAAGAGCGTGCGCCCGTCCGCGCTCCAGGCCAGCTCCTCGCCACCGCCGAACGGCTTGGACGGCGAATCGCCGACCAGCCTGGGCGCGACCGGCGTCCCCGCCCCCTGCGGCCGGCCGTCGACCATCGGGAAGGTGAAGATTCGCGAGCGGACATTGGGCTCGGCCCACGTGTCCCAGTGGCGTACGAAGACCTCGTCATAGACCCGCGCGCTGCCCTGCCCGCTCGGCGCCGCCGGCACGTTGGCGCAGTTGAGGTCGGTGCAGGCCATCTTGCGGTCGGCCCAGATCGCGATCCGGTCGCCGGTCGGCGCGATCAGATAGCCGGCAATGTCGGTCGCCAGGTTGCTGACCTGCTCGGGCGCACCGCCGGGCAAGGCGACCCGCCAGAGCTGCTCGCTGCCCGATTGGCCGCTGAGATAATAGAGAAAGCGGCCATCGGGCGAGAATCTGGGGTCGTGCTCATTATGCTCGGGCACCGACGCGATCCGCACCGCGGTCGCGCCGGCCGGGCGCAGGGGGGGCAGCCCCAGATCGGTGCGGCGGCGGTTAGCCGCGAGGGCGGTCTCGCGCAGCTGGTAGACCG
>JAYRLF010000436.1:0-3249 GCA_041905385.1 Allosphingosinicella sp. | reverse complement strand
CGTGCTGCGCGAGCTGGTCGTCGAATACGGTCCGTGCCTTGTGCTGGTGGACGAATGGGTCGCCTACGCGCGCCAGCTTCACGACCAGAGCGATCTTCCGGCCGGTAGTTTCGAAACCCAGTTCACCTTCGCGCAGGCGCTGACCGAGTCGGCGAAACTGGCGAAGAACTGCTTGTTGGTTGTCTCGCTGCCGGCGTCAGACACGGCCGGCTCGCCGCACACCCAGGCCGACGATGTGGAAGTCGGCGGCATTCGCGGCCGCGAGGCCCTCGACCGCCTCCGCAACGTCGTCGGGCGTGTCGAGTCGTCATGGCGGCCGGCGACGGCGGAAGAGGGTTTCGAGATTGTGCGGCGCCGGCTCTTCGAGCCGATCGCGGGCAACATGTTCAAGCAGCGCGATCTGACGGCGCGGGCCTTCGCCGATCTCTATCAGGCGCAGGCCGCCGAGTTTCCGCCGGAGTGCCGTAGCGGTGACTACGAACGGCGCATCCAGGCCGCCTATCCAATCCATCCCGAGATCTTCGACCGGCTCTACACCGACTGGTCGACGCTGGTGAAATTCCAGCGGACGCGCGGCGTGCTGCGCCTGATGGCGGCGGTGATCCATAGCCTCTGGGAGAAGGGCGACCGCAGCCCGCTGATCCTGCCCTCGACGGTCCCGATCGACGATCCGCGCGTGCAGTTTGAGCTGACGCGATACCTCTCGGACAACTGGGTGCCGATCATCGAGAAGGATGTCGACGGCCCCAATTCACTCCCGCTGCGAATCGACGGCGAAGTGCCCAATCTCGGCAAGGTGTCGGCGACAAGGCGCGTGGCGCGCACGATCTATCTCGGTTCGGCTCCGACCGCGGCGGCCGCTCATCGCGGGCTTGAGGACCGGCGCGTGAAGCTCGGCTGCGTGATGCCGGGCGAGACACCGGCCGTCTTCGGCGATGCGCTGCGCCGGCTCGCCTCGGCCGCCACTTATCTCTACCAGGATGGCCCGCGCGCCTGGTACGCGACGCAGCCGACGGTAACGAAACTGGCCGAGGATCGGGCCGAGCAGCTCAAGCGCGATCCGGACAAGGTGGCCGCCGAGCTGGAGGCGCGGCTGCGCGCCGACCTCAAGCGGGCTGGCGATTTTTGGCGTATTCACCCGATGCCGCGCTCGGGCGCGGACGTGCCCGACGATTACGACGCGCGCCTTGTCGTTCTCCCGGCCGAGCACGGCTACACCAAGGAGAGCGGCAACGCCGCCGAGACGGCGGCGAAGGCGATCCTCGAATCGCGCGGAAATGCGCCGCGCCTTTATCGGAACACGCTCGTCTTCCTCGCCGCCGACAAGGTCCGGCTGCAAGACCTCGACGAGGCCCTGCGCAAGTATCTGGCCTGGTCGTCGATCGTTGCCGAGAAGGAGGCGCTCAATCTCGACCCGCACCAGACCCGCCAGGCCGAAACCCAAAAGCAGGCCGCGGACGGCGCCGTGACGGCGCGGCTGCCCGAGACCTATCAATGGCTTCTCGTTCCGGAGCAGTCGACGCCGCAGGCGCCGGTCGTGTGGCAGGCCTCCCGACTCACGGGCAGCGACGCCCTGGCGGTGCGGGCCAGCAAGAAACTTCGCAGCGACGAGCTGCTGATCAGCAGCCTCGGCTCGACGATCCTGCGCAAGCATTTGGACGATGTTCCGCTATGGCGCGGCGACCATGTCGCGGTGAAGCAGCTCGTCGACGATTTCGCGCGCTACCTCTATCTGCCCCGCCTCGCCGGTCCCGAGGTTCTGGTGCAAGCGATCCGGGATGGACTGGCGCTGCTGACATGGCGCGCCGACACGTTCGGTTATGCCGAGAGCTATGACGAGGGGGCGTCACGATATCGCGGGCTACACGGCGGGCACGGCGTCAGCGTCTCCGCCGACAGCGCCGGGTTCCTCGTCAAGCCGGACGTGGCTAGCAAGCAACTGGACGCCGAGACACCACCCCCGGAAGTCCCCACTCCCTCTGTCGGCCCTGGCGGCGGAGAGCCCGGCCCTCGTCCCGGCCCGGGCGAGACGCCTCCGGCTCCGCCTGCTGCCCAGCAGCTTCGGCGCTTTCACGGGTCAGTGCGGGTGGATTCGACGCGCGTCGGGCGCGACGCGGGCCGCATCGCCGACGAGGTGATCGCCCATTTGGCCGGTCAGATGGGCGCAGAAGTCACCGTCACCATCGAGATCGAGGCCAGGCTGCCTAACGGGGCTACGGATCAGCTCGTGCGCACTGTCACGGAGAACAGTCGCACCCTGAAGTTCGACAGCCAGGGTTTCGAGACGGAATAGGCGAGGTCGAATAGTACAAAGTTCACGCAAATGACCACCCACATTACCGCCCGCCTCGCTTGGCACACCGACGGATGGAACGGCTCGATTTGCAGGGCGCCGGAGAAGAACACCTATTGCGTTGGGTGCAAGTCCTACCCCGGCGATCTCATTCAGCGCGAGCGCGATCTCGAAGCGGAGAAGCGCTTGGCGGGGCGCTCGGGCGCCAAGCTTGAAGGCTATGTGCCGCCGTGCAGCTACAGCTACAACGCCTTTGGTCGAGCTGAAGCTCCAAGCGCGTCCAACCCGCCCGACTTTTTCTTCGACGGTGCGCGGCGGCACGAATGGACGCTACCTCCCGCAACCGTGAGCGTATGGCCCTATGAGGCGATGTACGCGGAAGAGGTGAAGGCGGAGGGTTATCTCGACAATAGCAAGCGCCGGGCGCTCATGCTGGAGTTCTTCCAGCCCATCGAGAAGGACTGCGGCAGCAATCTCATCTTCTACTATGCAAACTATTCCAACCCGCTCTCCGAGGAGGAGGAGCCGCGCTACGTCCTAATTGGCGTGTCACGCATCGTGAAGGTCGGCAAGGAGCTCTTCTACGAGAACGTCTCGGAGGAAATTGCGAAACGCTACGCTGGCGGGATGATCTGGGCGCGCGACATAAGCGCGGCCTATCCGGATGAAGGCGTGCGGCTGCCCTACCACCGCTACCTCGACGAACCCGATCGCCTCGCCGAGATCGCGCTCTTTCCCGAGAACCCACTTATCTGCAAGTACGGCTCCAAGCACCTTACCGACGATGAGGCCATCGGCCTCTTGGAGCAGTTCCTCGCGAAGGTCCGGTTTCTGCGCGACATCGGGGACGAAAGCGAGAACTGGGACGTCCGCGAGGCTTGGCTCCTTACTACCATCACCGAGCTTTGGCGCCATCGGGGCCTCTACCCCGGCCTCCTTAAGGCGCTGACGGTAGC
>JAYRLF010000435.1:0-3251 GCA_041905385.1 Allosphingosinicella sp. | reverse complement strand
GGCCCCGGAAGAAATTTCCGGTGCCGCCATCTTCCTGGCGTCAAACGCCTCAGCCTACGTGACCGGCCATGTGCTGATGGTCGACGGCGGCTGGACCGCCGCATGAACAGGTTGAGACGGCGCCGGCCGCTCGGGCCGGCGCCGCCTCGGCGAGGTTAGCGGAAGTTCACCATTTCTCGCCGCCGCCGCCGGCGCTGGCGAAGCGCTGGCGCTCGGCCAGCTCGGTCAGCCGCACGAACTCGCGGCGCCAATAGTCGTCGGTGCGGGCGCGCTGGGCAAGCGCGCGGGCGTCGGCGAAGCTGAACCGGCCGAGATTGGTGTCGCCGCGCAGCAGCTGGCCATAAGCCGCGACCGCCGCGACGAAGGCGGTGTCGCCGGACGGCGCACCGGCACTGCGGATCAGGCCGGCGCCGACCGGCTGCTCGATCAGCCGCGACTGGGATTCGCCCGGCAATTTGTAGCGCAGCCGGAGGAAGGCGAGCTCGTTGTTGGAGGCGCCGTCGCCGGTCCGCCGATTGGCGTCATAACGCCGCTCGGGCAGCCAGCCGCGATTGCCGGCCGGGACGATTTCGTAGAGCGCGGTCACCTGATGGCCGGCGCCGATGTCGCCGGCATCGACCGCGTCATTGTCGAAATCCTCCTCGCGCAACGCCCGGTTCTCATAGCCGATCAGGCGATATTCGCTAACATAGGCCGGGTTGAATTCGACCTGGATCTTCACGTCCTGGGCGATGGTGAACAGGGTCGAGGCCAGCTCCTGTTCGAGCACCTTCTGCGCTTCGCGGGGGCTGTCGATATAGGCGTAATTGCCGTTCCCGTGATCGGCGATCTGCTCCATCATCGCCTCGTTGTAATTGCCCGTGCCGTAACCGAGCGTGGTCAGCGTGATCCCGGCCTCGCGCTCGCGCTCGACCATGTCGACCAGCGTCTCGTTATTGGTGACGCCGACGTTGAAGTCGCCGTCCGTGGCGAGCACGACCCGGTTGATCCCGCCCTCGATCATGTTCGCGCGCGCGGTCTGGTAGGCGAGCTGGATGCCCGCCGCGCCTGCGGTCGAGCCGCCCGCATGCAGCCGCTTGAGCGATTCGACGATCGCGTCGCGGCTCGACGTTGCGGGCAGGACCAGGCCGGCGGCGCCGGCATAGACGACGATCGACACGCGGTCTTGGCGGCCCAGCCGGTTGGCGAGCAGGGCCAGCGAGCATTGGACGAGCGGCAGCTTGTCGGGCGAGTTCATCGATCCGGACACGTCGACCAGGAAGACGAGATTGGCCGGCGGCCGGCCGCCGCGATGGGCGAGATCATAGCCGCGCAGGCCGACGCGGAGCAGCCGCGTATTCTCGTTCCATGGCGTCGCCGCCATGTCGGTGGTGATGCTGAACGGCCGCGAGCGGTCCTGCGGCGCCGGATAATCGTAGCGGAAATAGTTGAGCATCTCCTCGGTCCGCACCGCCGCCTGGGGCGGAAGCTGGCCGGAATTCAGCATCCGGCGGACGTTGGAATAACTGCCGGTGTCGACATCGACCGCGAAGGTCGAGACCGGGGTCTCGGCGACCGCGTTGACCGCGGCGACCGCCTCGCCGGCGTAACGCTCGCGATCCTCGCGCGGCAGCGGCTGGTAGAGGCGCGCCGGCGGCTGCGAGGCAACCAAATTCGGATTGGCCACGCGGCGCCCGGTCACCGTGACGTCCCGCGATTCGCTGCGTTGGGCGACGGTTGGCGGAGGCGGCGGCGGCGGCGGGGGTGGAGGCGGCGGCGGCGCGTAATTGCTCGGCGGCGGCGCGATGCTCGGCAGCGACTGGACCCGGCCGGCCTGGGCGCGGCCGCGGCCATAGCCCGCCGCGTCATTGGCGGCGTAGTGGCCCTCCATGAAGGGCCGGCAGATCTCGTCCGGATCCTCCGCGGGCGCCGCCCGCCGGGACTGGGCGGGGAGCGGTTCGATCGGTGCCGGGGGGAGCCCGCTCAGCAGCAGGGCGCTCATCGAAGCCAGGACCATTGCACGCATGTCCGTCTCCTCAATGTGATAATGTCACATTATTTCGGAGAGGGCGCCTGAACGGCGAGTGAACCCGAAACGAAATTCGTTCCTATTCGGACCGACCGCGGCGAACCAGGGGAAGCACCCGCTCGATCGGAAGCCCTTCGATCCGGCCGCGGTGGCCGGTCATGGTCTCCGCCGCGAACAGGGAGTTGATCACAGCTTCCTCGGTCGCCTCGACCACCGCCTGAAACAAGGGCGAGACGGCCTCATTGGGCAATTCCGGAAACGGGCTCTCGGCATTGCGGCGGGCCGGCGTGCGGCGAACGCCCTCATGGGTCGAGAAGGCGACCGCATAGTCGCCGGAGCCGTTGGTGATCGGCGAGCCGGTGCGGCCGATGCCGAGGAAGGCGCGGCGCGCGAGCCGCTCGAGATTGCGGTCGGACAGGGGCGCATCGGTGGCGATGACGATGATCACCGATCCGTCGCCCGAGGCGCGGCTCAATTCGTCGCGCAGATAATATTGGCCGAGCGCCTGGCCGAGCGGCGCGCCGGCGATATTGAGCGCGCCGCCATAATTGCTCTGGACGAGCACGCCGACCGTCCAGCCGCCGAGCGCGGCCGGCAGCCGCCGCGAGCTGGTGCCGATCCCGCCCTTCCAGCTGAACGCGATCGTGCCGGTGCCGGCGCCGACCGACCCTTCCTCGACCGGCCCCGCGCGCGCCGCCGCGATCGCGGCGCGGCCATGGTCGGACGTGACCCGGCGGGCGCGGATGTCGTTCAGATAGCCGTCATTGGTCTCGCCGACGACCGCATTGACCGAGCGAACCTCTTCATTGCCCGGCTGGGCCAGCGTCCAGCCGATGATCGCCGACGCCGCCTCCGGTACGGACAGGGTGTTGGTGAGCAGGATCGGCGTCTCGATCTCGCCCAGCTCGGCGATCTGGGTCGAGCCCATGAATTTGCCATAGCCGTTCGCGACGGCGAAGCCGGCCGGCACCTTGTCCTGGTAGAGATTGCCGCCGTGCGGCAGGATCGCAGTGACGCCGGTGCGGACGCGCTCGCCCTCGGACAGGGTGACATGGCCGACCCGCACGCCGGCGACGTCGGTGATCGCGTTGAGCGGGCCGGTTGGAAGAACGCCGAAATTTATGCCCGATTCGCGCGCTCGGGGACGGGCCTCCGCGCCGACACTCATCGCCAGGGCTGCGAATGCCGCGAGCAGAGTCGCGGCTTTGGATATTCCAGGAATATCAGTGCCTCCTTTTCGGAT
>JAYRLF010000434.1:0-3251 GCA_041905385.1 Allosphingosinicella sp. | reverse complement strand
ATTCCTCCCCGAGCGGGCTCGGGGAGGAATTGGGACCTCAGAAGCGGATGTTCGCGCCGATGCTGAACGACCGTCCGACGCGGTAGGAGTTGATGTCGACGCGGTTGGCCTCGAACTCCTGGAATTCCTCATAGTCCTGGCCGAACAGATTGCGGGCCTCGAACTTGAACTCGATCCGTGAACGGAACAGGCGGGCTTCCTGCCGCAGCACGAAATCGACGCGCCAGCCGGGTCGCTCGATGATGTCGGGCTGGCGCAGCAGGCCCTGGATCGGGCCGCGATTGGTGACGCGCTCGCTTGCGTAGGAGATGAGGAAGGTCGCCTGCGACAGCCGGTCGGTGTCCTCGATGCCGATCTGGAAATTGGCGAGATGATCGGACTGGCCGGTCAGCGGAGCGCCGTCCTCGAACAGGAGATTTGCCTGGACCGGCTGGAGATCAGGACCGATGATCAAACTGTCGTCCGCGCTGACCTCCGACTGGGTGTAGGTGTAATTGCCGATCAGGATCAGCCGGCGGGTGGCGAAGAAATCGCCCAGGCTCTCCAGCGGCAGATGATATTGAATCTCGACCTCGCCGCCCCAGAGCGTCGCCTGCGGCGCATTGGCGAAGCCGGTGCGCAGCTGGCCGCCGCCTGCGAAGAAGGCGGCAGCCTCGATCGGATTGTCGATGCGCTTGTAGAAGCCGGCGAGGGTGAAGCGCTGGTTGCGGTTGAAATACCATTCGTAGCGCGCCTCGAAATTCAGCAGCTCGCTGTCGACGAGGAAGGGATTGCCGGTGAACTCGCGGTCGGATTCGAAATCCTGGTAGATCTGGGCTGCCAATTCGCGGAATTGCGGCCGGGCGATCGTCTTCGACGCGTGCAGCCGGAGCTGCATGTCGTTGCGGATGTTCCACGTCGCCGTCGCCGCCGGCAGCCAGTAGGTGTTGGAAAGGCTGGTTCCCTGGACGTTGCCGCCGATCGGCAGCACGGTCTGGACCGCATCCTCGTAGCGGACGCCCGCCGTGAGGCGCAGGCCGTCGACGATCTCGATATCGCCCTGGGCATAGCCGGCATGGATGCGCAGGTCGGCATCATAGGCGGCCGCCCCTTCCGCGCCGGAAATGTCGCGGAGCTGGATATTGTAGGTGTAGACGTTGAAGTCGGAGAGCAGGAAATCGGGCCGTTCCTGGGCGACGCCGAGCGGCAGCGCGCCGTCGGGCCGGAAATATTGGAACTGGAAGCGCGAGGAGGTTCGCTCGGTCTTGGTGTAGGCATAGCCGGCCGAGACGGTCAGCGGAACGCCGCCTTCGAACCGATAGGCGAGATCGAGCGCGCCCGAATAGAGATCCTCGTTCAGGTCGCTGAAGGCGATCGTCGCGAACTGGCCGGCGGACGACAGATTGTTGATATAGTCGTCGACGTCGCCGACGCCGACCGTCGTCGGATCGTTGTCGCCGAGATAGAAATAGCCAATGTCCCGCTCATAGGGGGATTCACGCTGGCTGTTGGCATAAGCGGCGCGGACGTCGACGCCGAGATTGCCGAAGCGGAACTCGCCGACCAGCTGCGTGTCGATCAGCTGGCGCTCGAACCAATAAGTGTTCTGCTCGAGCAGCGAGGGCGGCAGGTCCGGATCCTGGTCCGAGACGTTGCGGTTGAAGCCGGCGGCGAGGCGGCCCTGCTTCAGCGTGTCGCGGATATAGAGGTTGGTCCAGCGGATCTGATGCTCGCCGAACTCGGCGCCGACCCCGAGCAGGCCGTTGACGATGATTCGGTTGTCGGTGGTGACCCGCTGGAAACTGGTCTGGGGCGTTCCGGCCAGCTCGGGATCGAGCGAGGTCTGTTGGAGCGCGTCGCGGGTGCGCCAGCTGTTGCTGTAGCCGGCCGAAGCGACCAGGCCGAGGCGCAGGCCGCCGACATCGAACGAGGTGCCGGCGCTGAGCTCGGCCGAGACATTGGCCGGGATGTTGCGATTGGTCTGGAGGACGGTGGTCGGCGAGTTGACCAGGCTGGCGGCGAAGTCGCGGCGCTCGGCGGCGCTGGTCTGGTTGAAGGTGCCGTTGACCACAGCGGCGCGCAGCGCCGACGGGAAGTCGCGGGTGCCGTCGTCGAAGCCGCTCCAGTCGGTGTCGCTGCCATAATAGGTGTAACCGAGGTTGAAGCTTGTTTCGGTGTCGGCGCTGGCGCCGACGCCGATCTCGAAGAACGACTCGCGCGGACTGGCGGGCGTGGTCAGGTTGATCACGCCCCCGCCGAATTCGGCCGGATAATTGACCGAATAGCTCTTCTGGACGAGCGAGCTGGCGATCACGCTGGTCGGGAAGATGTCGAGCGGAACGACGCGGCGCAGCGGCTCGGGGCTCGGCAGGGGCGAACCGTTGAGCAAGGCCGAGGAATAGCGGTCGCCGAGGCCGCGGACGAAGACGAAGCCGTTGCCGACGACGGAAAGGCCGGTGACGCGCTGGAGCGCGCCGGCAATGTCGCCTTCACCGGTTCGGGCGATGTCCTCGCTCGACAGGACCGACACCACCTCGGGCGCGCGCTGGATGATGTTCGGCTGGCGCGTGCCGGTGACGACGATATCCGCCTCCCCGACGCTGGCGCCGGGCGCGGAGACCTCGATCTCCTGCTCGGGCGGCTCGGTCGCCAGCTGCTCTTCCGCCGCAGGCGGGTCGGCCGGCGGCTGGGCCTGGTCGGTGGTCTGGGCGAAGGCCGCGGGCGCGGTGAGCGCCGGCGAGAGGAGCAGGCCTCCGAGGATGACTGATTTTCTCATGAGGGTTCCCCCCGGAATATGCGTGGCGCGGGCGGCGGCCCGATGGCCGCCGCCCCTGTGACTCGAGCGGCGGCCGTGATCAGATCCCGGTGCAGGAGCCGCTGGTGCCGCCGAAATTCGCGTAGCCTGAATTGCAGGCCCAGCCGGCGTACCAGGTGTCGGTCGCGTTCCGGACGGCGCCGATATAGTTGACCGCGGTCAGCCGATTCGGCGCGGCCGTGTTGGGCTGGCCGGTGCCGGCGAAGGTATCGGCGTTGAACGTCGTCGGATCGGTCGCCGCCACCGCCGTCTCGTTGGCGCCGTTGATGAAAACGCTGGTCAGCGTCGACGTGAAGGCGCTGTTGTTGTTGTTCGTACCGGTACCAAAGATCGCGCCGACTTCCGCCGCGGTGACGTTGCCGTCGTCGCGGAACGCGGTCGGGCAGGACATCACGACCGAACGGAAGACCGGCGGTCCGAGATCCTGCTGGGCCGCGTCGGCGGCGCGGGTCGTGGA
>JAYRLF010000433.1:0-3257 GCA_041905385.1 Allosphingosinicella sp. | reverse complement strand
GGCGCTCGACGGCAATCGCCTGGTCCAGGCCGGCCGGATGCTCGATCGCCTGCGCCGCGATTGCGGGATCGAGCGGATGTTCCGCGAGCTCGAGGCCAGCTGGATGCTCGCCACCGGTCGCGATGCCGAGGCGCTGACCCGCTACGAAAGCCTGTCGACCCAGGATCCCGGCAACGCCGCCTATCTCGCCGGCGCCGGCCGTGCCGCGCTCCGCCTGGAATCCTTCGATCGCGCCGGCGCCTTGTTGTCCGAGGCCACCGCCCGCGGCGTCCAGGATTGGCGCGCCTGGAACGCGCTCGGCGTGTTGCGCGATCGGCAGCGCTCCTGGCCGGCGGCCGAGGCGGCTTATGCCGAGGCCGCCCGGCTCGCGCCGGACCGCGCCTCGGTCTGGAACAATCGTGGCTATTCGATGCTGCTGCAGCGTCGCTTCGCCGACGCCGCGCCGATGTTCGAACGGGCGCTGGCGCTCGATCCGAACCTCGCCGCGGCCCGCAACAATCTCGAGCTCGCGCACGCGCTCACCGGCCGCTACGACGAGGCCCGCCGCCCCGGCGAGCGCGCCCGCGATTGGGCGCGGCGCCTCAACAATCAGGGCTATGCGGCTTTGCTCGTCGGCGATCGGGAGGGCGCCCGCCGCCTGCTGTCGCAGGCCATTTCCGCCAGCCCGAGCCGGTTCGAGGAGGCGGAGCGCAATCTCGCCCGGGCGAACGCCGAATGACGGGCGCCGCCGCTTACGCCCTGCCGGCCCTCTATTGTCTCCTCCTCGCCGCCGCCGCGATCGAGGATGCGGCGCGGCTCAGGATCTCGAACATCACCAATGTCGCCCTGCTGCTCGTCGGCGTCGCCGCGCTGGCGGTGAGCTTCGGCGCCGACTGGTGGCAGCATCCGCTCTCTTTCCTGATCGCGCTCGCCATCGGGATCGGGCTCTATGCCCTGGGCTGGATCGGCGGCGGCGACGCCAAGTTGATCGCCGCGGCTGCCTTTGTTTTTGATCTGGGCGGGTTGCTGAACTTCTTGGTGGCGGTTGCCATGGTCGGCGGCCTGCTCGCCATCTTCTTCGTTGCCTTCGCCTTGTTCCGGCCGCGGCAGGAGGGTCATCGCAAGCGAGCGAATCTTCCTTATGGCATCGCCATTGCCGTCGGGGCGATCGTTACCTTGGCTGCTTTCCCGGCAGGGAATTTGGTCGTAAATGGAGCGTGGCTCTGACCAGATTGTTCGCGCATCGCTCGGGCCGCGTGATCGCGCTGAGCCGGCTGCTCCTCGCGGCCAGCTTCATCGCGACATTGATAGTGGACCCCACGCAACCGACAAATCTGCCAGTGGGGGCCTACACCGCTGTCACGATCTATTTCTTGTGGTCCGCATTGCTTCTGGGAATCACCTGGTCGAATTGGCGTCGCGACAGCGCGCTCGCGGATGCGGCGCATATCCTCGACGTTGGCGCCTTTGGGATCATCATCTTTTTCACCGAAGGCTATACCAGTCCGTTCTTCGTGTTTTTCGTCTTTCTGCTCCTGTCCTCGTCGATCAGGTGGGGTTGGCGCGAAACTGCAATGACCGCACTCGCGGTCCTGATCCTATACGCTTCGCTTGGGACAACCGCGCATATTATGGCTGGCGATACGCTCCTGATGGAGCGCATGCTGTTCCGATTTGTCTATCTAGTCATCCTCTCTGCACTCTTCATCTGGTACGGCATTAATCAGGCGGAGGCCGAGCCGCACGTTGAGCTGCCCGAGCCCGAGCCCGCGCTCGAGCGCGGCGGCGTGCCGGCGAACGCGATCCTCACCTTGGCCGCCGATCGGCTGAAGGCGCCCCGGATCGTCTTCGCTTTCTCCCAGGACGACGAGCCCTGGCTGTTCGTCGCGATCCGCGAGAATGGCGCGGTCCGCCGCGAGCGCTTCGCGCCCGATCATTTCGGCACGCTGTTCGCCGACGATGCCGCCGGCCGCGCCTTCCTGTTCGATCATCGCCGCGGCATCGCGCTCCGCCGCCGCGACGACGACCCCAACCGCCAGCTCGAATTCGCCCAGCGTCTGGCGCCGCACTTCGCCGAAGGCTTCGGCTTGCGCACCGGCCTGGTCGTCCGCGTCCGCGCCCAGGAGTGCGAGGGCGAGCTGTTCGTGCTCGGCGCCCGCGGGCTTTGCACCGACGATCTGCGCACCGGCGACGAGCTCGGCCGCCAGCTCTCCGCCCTGATCGACCGCAGCGCCGCTCTGGCCTCCTCCGAAGCCGCCGGCGCCCGCCGCGCCAAGGCCAGCCTGGCCCGCGATCTGCACGACGGCGTCGTCCAGTCGCTGGCCGGCGCCGGGCTGCGCCTGCAGGGCATCAAGGCCGGGATTGAGGCGGGCGAGGACGTGCGCGCCGAGCTCGACAGCCTGAAGGCCGACCTCGCCGAGGAGCGACGCAACATCCGCGCCTTCGTCGATGGCCTGCGCACCGGCCGCGGGCAGCAACGACAGGTCGATTTGAGCTCCGGATTGGTCTATGTTGCGGAGGAGTTGAAGCAGCGCTGGAATCTCGACTGCGCGATCGAGGAAGCGCCGCCTGTACAGGGACCGGTTTGGATGGAGCATGACGTCCACCAGATCATCCGGGAAGCGGCCGCCAATGCGGTCAGGCATGGGGGCGCCACACGCATCGAGATCGCGGTGGCGGAAAGTGCGGGGGGAATGGAGTTATGTATCAGGGACAACGGGAATGGGCTGGTCCGGCCCGACAGCCCGGAGATTCCGGCACCTGGGGCAGCGGACGGCGATCCAAGGTCGCTGCGGGAACGCGCCGAGGGGCTCGGCGGGACGTTCGCAATCGAATCGACGGACCGGGGATGCCGGCTGACAGTCAGCCTGCCGCTGCTTTGACGCGGCTGCTGATCGCCGACGATCACCCTTTGGTCCTGTCGGGCATGGAGACCGTGCTTCGCCACGGCGATTATGAGGTGGTCAGCCGCGTCCAGGACGGCAATGGTGTGCTCGACGCGATTGCGGACCACGATCCCGATATCCTCGTTCTCGACGTCAACATGCCCGGCCGCAGCGGCATGGATCTTCTGCGCGCGCTTCGCGGCTCCGGCGACGAGCGCCCGATCGTGCTGTTCACCGCGATGATCACCGACGAGGCTCTGGTCGAGGCGATCGACCTCGGCGTCAACGGCATCGTCCCCAAGGAAGGCGACGAGATGATGCTCGTCGAATGTCTGCGCGCGGTCGAGGCCGGCGAGCGTTGGATCGAGGCGGGCATGCAGCAGCGCGCCAACC
>JAYRLF010000432.1:0-3266 GCA_041905385.1 Allosphingosinicella sp. | reverse complement strand
ATCGGCGCCAAGATGCTGCGCCGCCACGCCGAGCTGGTAGGCCTCAAGAGCAATTTCACGATCCTCGACACCGACGACCAGCTGCGCCTGCTGAAGCAAATCATCCTCGCCGCCGATATCGACGAGAAGAGATGGCCGGCGCGGATGATCGCCGGGATGATCGACCGCTGGAAGAACAAGGGCTGGGTGCCGGACCAGGTCGATGCCGGCGAGGCCGAGGGCTATGCCAATGGCAAGGGCGCCAAGATCTATCTGCTCTACCAGGAGCGGCTGAAGCAGCTCAACGCCTGCGATTTCGGCGACCTGCTGCTGCACATGCTGGTCATTCTGAAGACCCACCGCGACGTGCTCGAAGCCTATCAGCAGCGCTTCCGCTACATCCTCGTCGACGAATATCAGGACACCAACCAGAGCCAGTATCTCTGGCTCCGCCTGCTCGCCCAGGAGCGCAAGAACCTCTGCTGCGTCGGCGACGACGACCAGTCGATCTACTCCTGGCGCGGCGCCGAGGTGTCGAACATCCTGCGCTTCGAGAAGGATTTTCCGGGCGCGAAGATCATCCGGCTCGAGCAGAATTACCGTTCGACCCCGCACATCCTCGCCGCCGCCTCGGGCCTGATCTCCCAGAATGCAGGTCGGCTCGGCAAGACGCTTTGGACCGAGGAGGAACAAGGCGACAAGGTCCAGGTGATCGGCGTCTGGGACGGGCCGGAGGAGGCGCGCCGGGTCGGCGACGAGCTCGAGACGATCCAGCGGCGCGGCGGCCGGCTGGACAGTTGCGCGATTCTGGTCCGCGCCCAGTTCCAGACCCGCGAGTTCGAGGACCGGTTCATCGCGATCGGCCTGCCCTATCGAATCGTCGGCGGTTTCCGATTCTATGAGCGGGCCGAGATCCGCGACGCGCTCGCTTATCTCAGGGTCATCGCCCAGCCGGAGGACGATCTCGCCTTCGAACGGATCGTCAACGTCCCCAAGCGCGGCCTCGGCGACAAGGCGGTGGCGAAGATCCACGCCCTCGCCCGCGCTGAAGGGGTGCCGCTTGCCCATGCCGCGGCGCTGATCCTGGACAGTGACGAGCTCACCGGCCAGGCGCGCCGCTCGCTCGGCAATCTGGTCGGCGATTTCGCGCGCTGGCGGGCGCGGTTGGACGAGCTGCCCCATGCCGAGCTGGCGCGGCTGCTGCTCGACGAATCCGGCTATACCGCGATGCTCCAGGCCGACCGCTCGGCGGAGAGCGCCGGCCGGCTCGAGAACCTCACCGAGCTGACCCGGGCGATGGAGGATTATGAGACGCTCGGCGCCTTCCTCGAACATGTCAGCCTGGTGATGGACAATGATGCCGACGCCGAGTCGGACAAGGTCACGATCATGACCATCCACGCCGCCAAGGGGCTCGAATTCGACACCACCTTCCTCGCCGGCTGGGAGGAAGGCGTGTTCCCGTCGCAGCGCGCGCTCGACGAAGGCGGCATTGCGAGCCTCGAGGAGGAGCGCCGGCTCGCTTATGTCGCGATCACGCGGGCGCGGCGGAAATGCTTCATCCTCCACGCCGCCAATCGTCGCATCTATGGCCAGTGGACCTCGTCGATCCCGTCGCGCTTCGTCGGCGAGCTGCCGGGCCCGCATATCGACGAGGAGACGACGATGACCGGCGGCGAGTCGCTGTGGCGGGCCAATTGGTCCGAGCGCGCCGACCCCTTCGCCGATGTCGCCCGCCGCACCGGCCGCGGCCCGGGCTGGCAGCGCGCGGCCAGCGGCGGCCAGTTCGAGCGGACGCCGCCGCGGGTGATCGAGGCGAAGGCGAGCGCGATCAGCTTCGGCAATCCCGGCCGCTCCGACATCCAGGTCGGCCAGCGCGTCTTCCACACCAAGTTCGGCTATGGCGCGGTCGCCGAGGTCGAGGGCAACAAGCTCGAGATCGACTTCGAGCACAGTGGGCGCAAGCGCGTGCTCGACAGCTTCGTGAGCCTTGCTTAGGCTTGGTGCCTAGTGCGTCATCCCAGCGGAAGCTGGGATCTCACTTCCCTTCTCCGACGGCCGAAAAGGCACGGAGATTCCGGCTTTCGCCGGAATGACGGAGCGATGCTGATACAAATGGCCACCGCCGACCTGACATCGCTGACCCAGACCGGGCTCGACGCGTTGCGGCGTGGCGATGCGGGCGGCGCGCGGACCGTGTTCGACGAGATCGTCGCGCGCGGCGGCACGCCGCCCTGGCTGGCGCTGGCGCGCGCCTGCAACATGATGGGCGACGCGGCCGGCGAGGAGGCGGCGTTGAAGCGCCGGCTCGACGAGGACAAGCGCGACCTCCCGGCCTTGCTCGCCATGGGCGAATTGAAGGCGCGCGCGCGCGACGACCGCGCCGCCAGCGCCTTCTTCACAGCCGCGATCAACCAGGCGGTCGCGACCGGCCAGAACAATGCGCAGCTCGCGCCCCTGCTCAATCGGGCGCAAAGCTTCATCCAGGACGCCAACCGTCGCTACGAGGCCCATCTCGTCGAGCGGCTTGGAGCGGCCGGCCTCGACGAAAACTCGGCCAGTCCGCGCGTTCGGCAGGCGCTCGACCTGCTGCGCGGCAAGACCCGACTCTATCTGCAGGAGCCGACAACTTTCTATTTTCCAGGCCTGCCGCAGCGCCAGTTTTACGAGCGCGAGGAATTCGCCTGGCTGGCCGGAGTCGAGGCGGCGGTTCCCGCGATGCAGGCCGAGCTGGCGGCGATTGTCGGCGACAGCGACGGCGGCTTTGGGCCCTATGTGACCGGTTCGCCCGACCGGCCGCTGCCGAACAACCATCTGCTCAACGACCCATCCTGGGGGGCTTATTATCTTTGGGAGGCGGGTGCGCCGGTCGCCGACCATGCCGCCCGCTGCCCGCGCGTCATGGCCGCGCTCGAATTGGCGCCGATCCCGGTGATCGCGGGCCGGTCGCCGATGGCGCTCTTCTCGCTGTTGAAGCCCGGCACCCACATCGCCCCGCACAACGGCATGCTCAACACGCGGCTGATCTGCCACATTCCGCTGATCGCCCCGCCCGGATGCGCCCTGCGGGTCGGCAACGAGACGCGGGAGTGGCAGGAAGGCCAGGCACTGATCTTCGACGACAGCTTCGAGCACGAAGCCTGGAATCGCGGCACCAGCACCCGGATCGTGTTGCTGTTCGAGATCTGGCGGCCGGAGATCGGGGAAGCCGAACGGGCCGAGCTCGTCACCCTGTTCGAAGCGATCGAACTGTTCCAGACCGGCGACGGGCCGGATCATTGACGGCC
>JAYRLF010000431.1:0-3283 GCA_041905385.1 Allosphingosinicella sp. | reverse complement strand
TATTCGGTGACGCGGAAGATCCGCGAGGCGTTCCTCGCCCGCCGCATCGAATCGGCCTTGTCCAAGGAGCAGATCCTCGAGCTCTACCTCAACCAGATCTTCCTCGGCCGGAACGCCTATGGCGTGCAGGCGGCGTCGCGCGCCTATTTCAACAAGGACGTGCGTGAGATCACGATCGCCGAGGCCGCCTTCCTCGCGGCGCTGCCGCGCTCGCCGACCAATTACGATCCGGTCCGCAATCCGGAGCGGGCGCTCGACCGGCGCAACTGGGTGCTCGGCGAGATGCTTCGCAACAATTTCATCACCGCCGCCCAGCATGCGGAAGCGGTGCGCCAACCGCTCGAGACGGTGCGCGGCGGCGGCGAGATCACCCAGAATGTCGGCGGCTATTTCATGGAGGAGGTCCGCCGCACCCTGATCCAGCGGTTCGGCGATAGCCAGGAAGACGGGCCCAACAGCGTCTATGCTGGCGGTCTGTGGGTGCGGACCTCCTACAATCCGGTGATGCAGCGCGCCGCCGAGACGGCGCTGCGCGACGGCCTCACCCGCTACGAGCGCGGCCGCGGCTGGCGCGATCCCGGCATCTATCTCGACATGAGCCGCGACTGGCGCCGCCAGCTTGCCGGAGCGGCGTTCGGCGCCGGCTACGACAATTGGCGCGAAGCGGTGGTGATCGACAAGAATGAGGGCGCCGCCACGATCGGCTTCCGCGACGGCAGCACCGGGACATTGCCGGCCAGCCTCGCCGCGATGCCAAAACGCGGCACCAGCGAGCCGGCCTTCGACGCGCTTCGGCCCGGCTCGGTGATCGCCGTCGAGCAGGAGGGCAATGCCTATGGGCTGCGCTCGATCCCCGAGGTCTCGGGCGGGTTCGTCGCCGAAGAAGTGGCGAGCGGCCGCATCCTCGCCATGCAGGGCGGGTTCGACGCGCGCCTGTCCGACTTCAACCGCGCCACCCAGGCGCAGCGCCAGCCCGGATCGACCTTCAAGCCGATCGTCTATGCGGCGGCGCTCGACAGCGGCATGACGCCGGCCTCGATCATCGTCGACGGGCCTTTCTGCGTGAACCAGGGCTCCCCGGGCCAGAAATGCTTCCGCAACTTCGGTGGCGGCTCGTCCGGTCCGCAGACGATGCGCTGGGGGCTCGAGCAGTCGCGCAACCTGATGACGGTGCGCGCCGCCAACCAGATCGGCATGAACCTGGTCGTCCGTCGCGCCCGCCAGATGGGGGTCGGCGATTATCCGCCCTATCTCGCCATCTCGCTCGGCGCCGGCGACACGACCGTGATGAAGATGGTGAACGCGTTCGCGACCTTTGCCAACCAGGGCCGGGCGCTGACTCCGACCCTGATCGACTATGTCCAGGACCGGCGCGGCCGGGTGATCTGGCGCGCCGACACACGGCCGTGCGAAGGCTGCGACGCACCCGACTGGGACGGCCGGCCGATGCCGCGGCCGCCCTTGCGGACTCGCCAGGTGGTCGATCCGATGACCGCCTATCAGGTCGTCCACATGCTCGAGGGCGTCGTCCAGCGCGGCACGGCGACCGTGCTGCGCGACCTCAACCGGCCCTTGTTCGGCAAGACCGGCACGACCACCGGACCGACCAATGTCTGGTTCATCGGCGGATCGCAGCAGGTCGTCGCGGGCGTCTATATGGGCTTCGACCAGCCGCGGCCGATGGGCGGCTATGCCCAGGGCGGCACGCTGGCGGCGCCGATCTTCCGGCAGTTCGCCCGCACCGCCTTCGAGGGCATGCCGGTGATCCCGTTCCGGGCGCCGCAGGGCATGCGGATGGTGGCGATCGACCGGCGCTCCGGCCGGCGCGCCTTCGGCGTCTGGCCGGGAACCGACCCGCGCGCGGCGGTGATCTGGGAAGCGTTCAAGCCGGAAAGCGAGCCGCGGCGGACCTCGACCCGCGAGGAGCTCGCCTCCGCGGCGACCCCGACGCAACGGCGGCAGGCGCCCACCGCCACCCGCACCCGCGACAGCGACTTCTTGCAAAGAGAGGGCGGGATTTACTAGGCCCACGAGTAAGTCGTGGGCCGTGTCCTCGCGAAAGCGGGGATCCAGCCGAGCAAATGAACTTCTGGGCCCCGGCCTTCGCCGGGGCGCAGGCCGTCAAGGACGAAACCCATGCGCGCCGAAGCGCAAGCCTCCATCGACCAGATCAAATCCGCGCTCGCTTTGCTGCGCCGCTTCCTCGACTGGGACCGCGCGCTGAAGCGGCTCGACGAGCTCAACGCCAGGGTCGAGGATCCGACCCTGTGGGACGATCCCAAGGGGGCGCAGGAGGTGATGCGCGAGCGGCGCCGGCTCGACGAGGCGATCGGCGCGACCCGCGCGATCGAGAAGGAACTGGCCGATACGGTCGAGCTGATGGAGATGGCCGAGGGCGAGGGCGACGAGAGCCTGGTCGACGATGCGGTCGCCTCGCTCGCCGAGCTGGCCGAGCGGGCCGAGCGCGACAAGGTCGCCGCCTTGCTTGCCGGCGAGGCCGACGCCAACAACACCTATGTCGAGATCAATGCCGGCGCCGGCGGCACCGAGAGCCAGGATTGGGCCGAGATGCTGCAGCGCATGTATGCGCGCTGGGGCGAGCGCCACGGCATGAAGGTCGAGCTGGTCGACCATCACAGCGGCGAGCAGGCGGGAATCAAGTCGGCGACCCTGCTGCTCAAGGGCGAGAATGCCTATGGCTATGCCAAGACCGAGAGCGGCGTCCACCGGCTGGTCCGGATCAGCCCCTATGACAGCTCGGCGCGGCGCCACACCAGCTTCGCCAGCGTCTGGGTCTATCCCGAGGTCGACGAGGATATCGACATCGAGGTGCTCGAGAAGGATTTGAAGATCGACACCTACCGATCGTCCGGCGCCGGCGGCCAGCACGTCAACACGACCGACAGCGCGGTGCGGATCACCCATATCCCGACCGGAATCATCGTCGCCTGCCAGAACCAGCGTTCGCAGCACAAGAACCGTGCCGAGGCGATGAAGCAGCTGAAGGCGCGGCTCTACGAGCAGGAGCTGCAGCGGCGCGAGGCCGAGGCGAGCGAGGGCTATGCCGCCAAGACCGACATCGGCTGGGGTCACCAGATCCGCTCCTATGTGCTGCAGCCCTATCAGCTGGTGAAGGACCTGCGCACCGGCGTCACCTCCACCTCCCCGAGCGACGTGCTCGACGGCGATCTCGACCGGTTCATGGCGGCGGCGCTGTCGCAGCGGGTGACGGGTGAGAAGGTCGACGTGGAAGATGTGGATTAGGGTGGGGCCTGCCCGCGTT
>JAYRLF010000430.1:0-3286 GCA_041905385.1 Allosphingosinicella sp. | reverse complement strand
ATGTCGCGCTCGCCGGTTTCGACGCTATTCCTGTGGCCCGCTTCCTCGATCCGCCGCTCACCACCGTCGGCGTTCCGATCGCCGAGATCGGCCGCCAGGCCGTCGAAAGCTGCGCCGCGATCCTCGCCGGCGAGGAGCCGGGGCCCAGCCGCACTTTCGCGCCCGACCTCGTCGTCCGCGCCTCGACCCGATCCGACAAGAAAAAGCCGGTCCCCCATCCGGCGCAACAGGAAGGAAGCCAGTCATGAAGGGTAGTTCGTCGATCCGGCGTCATTTCTATCGCTCCGCCTTGCTTGCCACCTCGCTGCTCGCCGCCAGCCCGGCGCTTGCCCAGGTCACGACCGCGACCATTCGCGGCAATGTCAGCGCCGGCGCGACGCCGTCGCCCGGCGTCACCGTCACCGCGCGCAACGTCGACACAGGCTTCACCACGGCCGTCACGACGGACAGCACCGGCGCCTATGTCCTGACCGGCCTGCGGCCCGGCACCTACGACATCAGCGTGGCCGGTACGCAAGGCGCGGCCCGCACCGAGCGCGTGATCGTCTCGGTCGGCCAGAATGCGACCCTCGATGTCGATACCTCCGCCGAGACCGCCGCCGCACCGGGGGAGGGCGAGATCCTCGTCGTCGGCACCCGCCTCGCCGAGACCCGCACATCGGAGATCGGCACCAACGTCACCGACGACCAGATCGAGAATCTGCCCCAGAACAACCGCAACTTCATCAATTTCGCCAATCTCGCGCCCGGCATCCGCGTGCTGCAGACCGAGTTCCGTCAGACCTTCGGCGGCGCCGGCGTCGGCGTGAACTCGGATGGCGACAGCTTCGGCGGTCCTCAGGTCAACGTCTTCATCGACGGCGTCAGTCTCAGGAGCAACGTCAACCAGGGCGGCATCATCGGCCAGGACGTCAGCCGCGGTAATCCTTTCTCGCAGCTCGCCGTCGCCGAGTTCCGCGTCCTCACCTCCAACTTCAAGGCGGAATATGAGGATGCCGGCACCTCGATCATCACCGCCGTCACCCGCTCCGGCACCAACGAGTTCCACGGCGAGATTTTCGGCACCTATCAGGACGAAGGCCTGATCGCGCTCAGCCCGATCGTCCGCCGCCAGAATGACGAAGAGCCCGATCTTACCCGTTACCAATATGGCGCGGCGCTCGGCGGCCCGATCATCCGCGACAATCTCTTCTTCTTCGGCAGCTACGAGGCGAACATCCAGGATCGCGCCCTCACGGTCTCCCCGGGCGGCAGCCCGGCCGAGCAGGCGGCGGTGCCGTTCAATCTCGCGGATTTCGAAGGCACTTTCCCGAGCCCGTTCCGCGAGCATCTCGGCTTCGCCAAGCTCACCTGGCAGGCGGGTTCGAACCATCTCGTCGAGCTGAGCGGCAGTCTCCGCATCGAATCCGACCTGCGCGATTTCGGCGGAACCCAGGCGGTGACGCGGCGGTCACGGGTCGACAATGACGTCTACACCACCCGGCTGCGCTGGGATTGGGACGGCGACGGCTTCCTCAACGAATTTTCGATCGATTACCTGCGCTCGAACCTTCAGTTCGGCGCGGTCGGCGACGTCGAATTCGGACAACTCTATGGCGGTGTCATCCAGATCGGCGGGCGCGCCGACTTCCAGGAGGTCCGCCAGGAGGGGCTGACCTTCCGCAACAATTTCAGCCTGACCGACATCGAATGGCATGGTCGCCACCTGATCAAGATGGGTGCGCGCGTCTCCTTCCAGGACTATTTCGTCGGCGGCACCGGGCCCAACGCCAATCCCCAGTTCGAGTTCATCCTCAACGCGCGCAACCCGGGCGATCCCGGCGACGACCAGAATTTCACTTATCCGTCGGTCGTCCGCTTCGGCGGCGGCAATCCCGAGGTTTCGGCCAGCACCACCCAGATCGGCCTGTTCATCCAGGACGATTGGGAGGTGAACGACCATCTGACGATCAATCTCGGCCTGCGCTGGGACGTCGACACCAATGCGCGCAACAATGACTTCGTGACGTCGCCGGCGGCGGCCGAAGCGTTGCGTGCGCTCGGCGCCGATCCGCGCACGCCCGATTTCTTCGATGTCGAGGATTATATTTCCGACGGCAACAACCGGAAGACCGACTGGAACAATTTCGCGCCCCGGATCGGTTTCTCCTACGACGTCTTCGCCGACCAGCGCACCGTGATCTTCGGCGGCTATGGCCGCTATTACGACCGGACCCTGTTCCGCAGCGCGGCCGAGGAGACCCTGCTCCGGCAATTCCGCAACGGCGAACTGCTCTTCTCGCTCAACGGCCAGCCGCGCGACGGCCGGCCGACCATCCTGTGGAACCCCAACTATCTGACGCCGGACGGATTCGCGGCCCTGCTCGCCGGCCTCGCCGCCGATCCGACCTCACCCGGAACCAGCGAGCTGCGGGCGATCCCGAACGATCTCAGCACGCCCTATACCGACCAGTTCAGCATCGGCATCCGCCAGCGGCTCGGCATGTTCCGGACATCGCTGAGCTACAGCCACATCATCGGCCGCGACCAGATCGGCTATGCCCCGCTGAACCGCACCCAGACCACCAATGCGGGCGGCTTCTACGACTTCATTCCGATGATCAACGGCTTCAGCAATGCGGTCGTCGCCTTCAACACGCGTCGCACCCGCTACGACGCCGTCTTCCTGACCATCGACAAGCCCTATACGCGCGCGTCGGGCTGGGGCGTCGGTCTTGCCTATACGCTCGCTTTCTCGCGTGAGCGCGGGTCGACCTTCAATTTCGACTATCCGTTCATCGCCGCCCAGGAGTTCGTGCCCAATGCCGGCAATGAACGCCACCGGCTCGTCCTCAACGGCATCGTCGACCTGCCATGGGACCTGCGCCTGTCCGGCCTCGTCACCTACAGCTCGGGCCTGCCGTTCAACGTCGTCGACGCCACCCAGGGGTTCCAGCCGGGCGTGATCCGTCTCGGCCATTTCCTCGAGGCGCCGAGCTACGTCCAGGTCGACCTGCGGCTGCAGAAGAGCTTCCGCCTCTTCGGCGACGCCGAGATCACGCTGTCGGCGGAGGTGTTCAACCTGTTCAACGAGAATATCTGGGGCGGCGGCGACGGCTTTTTCGGTCCAGGCACCGAGCTCGAATTCCGCAGCGGTCAGTTCGTCGGCCAGGGCAATTCCCTCGCCGGGCCGAAGCGCAGCTTCCAGTTCGGAGCCGCCTTCCGCTTCTAAGGGTCCGGAACCATGACCGACAAAGGCCGTGACGGAGTGGATGTTGGATGCAGGGCAAGGAGCGAGGAGAGAGCG
>JAYRLF010000031.1:0-19875 GCA_041905385.1 Allosphingosinicella sp. | reverse complement strand
AGCAAATTGCGCTTGCCGGCACGGACTTCCTCGTCGAGCCTTTGCTCGACCGCGTCGAGCAAGGCCGCCTTCTCGACGCCGCGCACGGCGACGCCCAGGCCCTGGGCGGCGAGACGAAGCATGTCGTCGCCCTCGACCTGGGTCGAGACCAGGCTGACCGCATTGAGCCGTGCGCGATCGATCGAGGCCTGCAGGTGCGCCGCCAGCGTCGACTTGCCGGCGCCGATCTCGCCGGTGATGACGATGAAGCCCTCGCCCTGCGCCAGGCCGTAGCCGAGATAGGCCATCGCCTTCTTGTGCGTCCGGCTCTCGAACCAGAAGCGCGCGTCGGGCGTCAGCTGGAACGGCTGTCCGGTCAGGCCGAAATGCTCGATATACATGGCCGTGTCCCTTAGCTCCTGCGCGTTTAGAAAGTGTATCGCAGGCCGGCGATCGCCGAGAGGATGGTGCTCTCGTCGACGTCGTCGGTGTGATAGAGGCCGAGCGCGGCCAGGAAGCGCATCCGGTCGAGCAGGAAGCGCTGGCTGTAACTGACGGTCGCGCCGGTGCTGAACACGCGATCGAAAGCGGCGAGATCGCTGTCATACCAGCTGGCATAGACGTCGAAATTGAGTTCCGACGTCCGGCTCAGGCGGCGGCCCATTGCCGCATAGACGTTGAAATTGTCGTCCTCGCTACCGCCGAACAGGTCGAAGGCGGGGTCGTTCGGCCGGCCGAAGCGGCGGTGCACGTAGGAGCCGCCAATGCCATAATCCCACAGGCCGCGGCTGCCCGACAGGACGACGCTGCCGCCGCGGGCGCGGAAGCTGGTGCCGCGGATCGACTGGAGCGACTGGCCGAGGCAAACGCCGCTGCCCGGCGCCGTCCCGAAGGCGCAGCCGCCGATATCGCCGGTGATCGGGTTACGATTGACATCAAAAGTGTCCGGCAAGTTATTGAGATTGCTCAAAACACTGTTGCTGAACGTCTCGACCGTGTCGAATACGGCGACGCCCAGGCCCATATCGCCGTTGAAGCGGTGCGACAGCGTGCCGAGCACGGTCGTGCCGCCATAGCGATGGCCGGCGCGGGCCTGCAATTCGGTCCGCGGAGTCGGCCGCCAGATGAAGCCGCCGTCGTAGATCACGCCGTTGACGTCATAGGTGGTGAGCCGCGGCCGGTTCGGATCCGGCAGCGGCCGCCCGTCCGGGCCGAGCACCGGAATGCCGTTGACGTCGCGCTGGATGTCGAGCTGGCTGGCCTGGATGTCCTCGTAACCGACGCCGGCAGTGACCGCGAAGGTCGGGCCGAGCGGGACGACGACGTCGCCGCGCACATAGGTGGCTTCGAAATCGTCGTCGAAGCGGCTCTCGGAATCGCTCCGCGTATAGCCGGCGCCGACGGTCCAGCCGAACGGCAGCCGGCCGGGGCTCATGCCGATGCTCGCGGTGGCGCTGTGGGCGACCGCGCTGTCGAAATCGTCGCGGGTGCCGCCGGTCAGGCTGTCGTCGTCGATCTCGACATAGCCGAGCCGGTAGGAGGCATTGACAGCGACCGGCCCGACATTGGTCGACAGGGTCGGTCCGGCAAAGGCGCTGTACACCTCGACGGTGGCGTCGCGATCGGTCACGCCGACGGCGCGCCCTTCCCCGCCCGTCCGGGTCGCGAGCGCGCCGGCTTCGAGCTGGAGCGCGCCGGGGACGACCTCGGCGCGAACCAGGGCGACGCCCGAATGGACATCGCTGTCGCCGGCATCGTCGCCCCATTCGATCAGCCGCTCGTAGCGGTAGCTCAGCTGCGCGGTGACGCGGCGGGTCTCGATCCGTCCGTCGACGCCGGCGGCGACCGTGGTGTAGGTCAGGGTGTCGTCGCCATTGAGCTCGGCGCTGACCCCCTGGGACAGTTCGAGATAGGGCTGGATCTGGCTGCGCGTGCGCTGCGGCCGGGCGCGCCGGCCATTCGGCGCCGGCGCGGCTTCGGCCTGCTCCGCCTCGGCCGGAGGCGCGTCATAGGAGACGCCGGACGACGGCGCCGATTGCGGCTGCGCCTGCGCGGCGCCGGCGGCGAGCGCCAGGGCCAAGGCAAGGCAATAGCGCCCCGCGCGGCGCGGGAAGGCGAGCTCACTTGTCATTGCCATATCCATCATAGGCGCCGAACTTCCGCCCGGTGACGGCCAGGCCCGCTCCATTGAGGATCAGGCTGACATGGTCGCAGCCCGAGAGCAGGCCGATCGTCTCGCGCAGATCGGCTTCGGTTGTCCGGTCGGCCCGCACGACGACCAGCACCTGGCCGACATGGCCGGCGAGCACGGTCGCGGGGGACGCCATCAACGCAGGTGGCGAATCGAACAGGATGATCCGCCGACGGTCGCCGGCGATCAGCTTCGCCAGCACCTCCCTTGTCCGGTCCGAAGCGAGCAGCTCCGGCACATTATTGGCCTTGCGCCCCGACGGCAGGACCGAGAGGCCCGGCACGTCGGTGCGGATGACATGATCCTCCGGATCGGAATGCGGGTCGGCGAGCGCCTCGACCAGGCCGGGGCCGCTGGCTATGCCGAGCGTCTGCAGCAGATCCGGCTTGGAGAAGTCGCCGTCGATCAGCAGCACCTCGACGTCCTGCTCGCCCGACAGCGACAGCGCCAGGTTGATCGCGCAGAAGCTCTTGCCCTCGTCGGGCTGGCCCGAGGTGATCAGGACCGCGCGCCTCTTCTCGTCGGGCAGCGACACGCGCCGCTCGATTCCGGCAAGCAGCTGGCGCTTGATCAGCCGCGCCTCCTCGGCGAGCCCGGTGACCGGGCCGCCCGGAACGATGAAGCCGGCGGCAGCCAGCGCATCGCGGTCGATCGCCGCGGCGCCGTCGGCGCGCAGCGCGAACGGCCGGGGCTTCGGTTCGACGACCTTCCGGGGCTCCGCGATCTGCTGGACGGGCGCGGCCGGCTCCGGATTCGGGACCGGCGCAACGACGGGAGCCGGCAGCGGCTCCGGCGCCGGAAGCGCGACCTCCGCCTCGACGATCGGCAGCGGCGCCGGCGCGGGTGCGCGCAGCGGCGCGCCGAAATCGTAGATCTCGGCGGCGCGCTCGAGCAGCGAGGGAGGGTTATGCTTGCTCATTTCGCTCCTCACGCCACCGAGCTTCGCTGCCAGAATTCGATCAGGATCAGGACGACATAGGCCCCGCCCAGCGCTGCGACCGTGCCGCCGAGCCAGACTAGGCGCTGGCGGCGCAGCGCGCGCTGCGGCGCGGTCAGCACTTCGCTCAGCGTGCCCAGCACCGGCAGACCGGTGATCGCGGCGAGCCGCCCTTGCGTCGGGAAGGTCGTCTGCAGCTGGCCGGCGACGAAGGCGGCGCCGACGCCGCAGGCGAAAGCGAGGAACAGCACGGCGGTCAGGAAGATCGGCCGGTTCGGCGCCGCCGGCACGGTCGGGACGCTCGGCGGCTCCACCACCTGGATGTTGAGCGGGCTCGTCCGGGTCTGGACGTCGCTGCGCAGCCGCACCTGCTCGCGATTGCCGAGCAATTGGTCATATTGCTGCTTCAAGACGTCATAGTCGCGGTTCAGCCGGCTCTGCTCGGCGGCAAGGCCGGGCTCGGTCGACTGGCGCGCGCTCAACTGGGCGAGGTCCGACTGGAGCTGGTTGCGCCGGGTCGTGGCGGCGGCGAGCGTCGCCTCTTTTTCGGACATCATCGCCCGCAGCGAGACGTAGGACGGATTGGAGATGCCGGCGGTGCCGCTGCGACGCTCCGCCGCGGCATAGGGCCGCAGCCGGGCCGCCTGCTGGCGCGCCGCGATGATGTCGGGATGGGACTCGGTCCAGCCGCGGGCGAGATTCTGGGCGATCTGGCCCTCGATCTGCGCAAGCTGGCCGCTGGCGGTGCTGCCGCCGTCGCCGATGCCCGGCATGGTCTGCGGCGTCGCGGCGAGCTGGGCCCGCATCGAGTTGAGCGCGCCATTGGCGGCGGCGATCTGCTGCTCGAGATTGGCGAGCTCGACCCGCGCCGCCTGCATGCGGTCGCTGATCGTGCCGGTTCCCGGCAGCACGCCCATGAAGCGCCCCTCGAACTCGACCCGGCGCTGCTCGGCCTCGCGCAAGGCGGTCTCGCGCCGCCGCAGCTCCTCGTCGAGGAACTGGAGCGACTGGCCGGTCTCGCGGCGGTCGCCGGACAGGTTGCGCTCGACGAACAGGTCGATCAGCCCCTGGACGGTGGCCGCCGCGGTGCGGGCGTTCTGGCCGTTGGAGAAGCCGGAGATGTTCGAGGTCGCCTTGATCTCGAGCGCGCCGTCGGGCTGGGCGGTGACGGTGATGCGGGTGCGCAGCGCCGAGACGACGCCGCTCATATCGCGCTCATTGGCGACCAGCGAATTGAGGTCGGTGCGGCGGACGACGCGGACGAGATTGTCGTTCGAGGTCAGGGTCTGCTTCAGCTGCAGCAGCTGGTTCGCACGCTCGTCCGGGGTGATGCCGATCTGGTTGGGCAGGATCGACTGCATCTGGACGAACAGACGCGCCTTTGCCTCATAGCTGCTCGGGATCAGCGCGATCACCAGCCAGCCGAGCACGGCGACGCCCCAGGCGACGGCGATCGCCAGCCAACGGCGGCGCCAAACCTGGTGCAGGGCAATCCTGAACTGTTCGTAGAGTCCGTCCATCGGGCGCTAGCGTCCTTCTGCGGGCCGTTTCGCGCGGCTCAGAACATGCTTTCGGGGATGATGATCACGTCGCCAGGCTCGAGCCGGACGTTGGCGCGGACGTCGCCGCGCCGCAGCAGGCTGGCGATGCGAATGTCATATTCGCGCTGCTGGCCGCTCGCCCGGTCGACCCGCACCAGCCGCGCCCGGTCGCCCGCTGCGAATTCGGAGAGGCCGCCGACCGCGATCATGGCGTCGAGCAGGGTCATGTTGGCGCGATAGGGGATCGCCGCCGGCCGCTCGGTCGCCCCGACGATGCGGATCTGCTGCGAGAAAGTGCCCTGGGGCCGATTGACCATCACCGACACCAGCGGTTCCTGGATGAACTGGGCGAGCACGACCCGGATGTCCTCGGCGAGCTGAGCCGGCGTCTTGCCGACGGCGACCATGTCGGTGATCAGCGGCGTCGTGATCCGTCCGTCCGGCCGGACCTGGACGGTCGCGCCGAGTTCCGGATTGCGCCAGACGAACAGGGTCACCTCGTCGGAGGGCCCGATCAGATAGCTCTCCCCGACCTGGTCGGACGAGCCGACGAAATTGGCGGGCGGAAGCGAGCGGCCGCTGCCGCCGGCCGACGCGCAGCCGCCGAGCGCCAGGGCGCTGGCCGTGGCGACGAGGGTGATCCAGGAAGTCTTGGACAACTTCTTTGGCGAAAGACGCATGACCGATCCTCTTCACTCAGCGAGCCCCCTGCCCGCTCGTCCCGGTTCGGGATGAGGCGGACGCGAGGCTTTGGGCTCGCTATGGCCCGAAGAGGTAAAATTAACGTTAGGAACAAGGGGCTTTTGGGCGCCGTCCCAGAACGGGACCGAGGCGGTGAAGAGGTTAATTGCGGCCGTTGACGACCATTTCCCGCGCCGGCTGCTGGGCGAGGAACGCCTGTGGGCTGGCGGAAAGGCCGTAGGCGCCGGCGAGGAAGACCGCGACCAGGTCGCCCGGGCCGGCCGCCGGCACCGCGACGTCGTCGCCGAGCCGATCGAGCGGGGTGCACAGGCAGCCGACGATGCTCGCTTCCTCGCTCGGCTCCGCACCGAACCGGCTGGCGATCGCGACCGGGTAATTGCGGCGGACGAGCTGGCCGAAATTGCCCGAGGCCGAAAGCTGGTGCTGCATGCCGCCGTCGACGATCAGGAAGGTCTTGCCGTGGCTGACCTTGCGGTCGACGATCCGGGTCAGATAGACGCCGGCCTCGCCCACCAGCCAGCGCCCCAGCTCGATCGCGAATTCCGTCTTTTCAAGGATTTGTGGACGATACTTCAGGCCACCAGTCAAAGAAGCGCCGACCCGTTCGACATCGAGCAGCTGCTCGCCGTGGAAATGGGGGATGCCGAACCCGCCGCCGAGGTTGACCAGCGGCGGCGCGGCGCCCGCCGCCTCGGCGAGGCTCGCGGCCAAGGCGAGCGTCGCCGCCTGCGCCTCGATCAAAGCATCGGCATCGAGCGCCTGCGATCCCGCGAAGATATGAAAACCCCGCCAGTCGCCGCCGGCATCGAAGATGCGGCGGACCAGGGCGGGCACGCGCGCGGCGTCGACACCGAACGGCTTGGCGCCGCCGCCCATCCGCATGCCCGAGCCCTTGATCTCGAAATCGGGGTTCACCCGCACCGCGAGCCTGGGCGTCCGCCCCTGGCGCGCGCCGATCGCAAAGGCGCGTTCGGCTTCGCCCTCGGACTCGCAATTGAGCGTGACGCCGGCCTGGATCGCCGCCTCGAGATCCGCGTCGCGCTTGCCCGGTCCCGCGAAGCTGATCCGCCCGGGATCGGCGCCGGCCTCGATCGCAAAGCGCAGCTCGCCGCCCGAGGCGATGTCGAGGCCGTCGACCTGCTTCGAAACATGGCGAAGAAGAGGAGTGTAAGAGTTTGCTTTTATGGCATAATGTAGATCGACGCCGGGGATCGCCGCGCGGAAGCGCGCGATCTTGGCGTCGACCAGGCCGAGGTCGTAGACGAACAGGGGCGTGTCCCCCGCTTCCGCGACCAGCGCATCGGCGCGCCGACCGCCGACCAGCAGCATCCCCTCGCCATCGGCCGAAAATCCGGCCGGGATCGCGCCCATCGGCTTGGTCATGCCATCAGCTCGTTCTTGAGCTCGACCCGGTCGAGCTTGCCATTGGGGCTGCGCGGCAGCTCGTCGCGCCAGATGATCGCCGCGGGCTGCATGAAATTGGGCAGCTGCCGCTTGAGGAAGGCGCGCAGCTCGTCCTCGCGCTCGCGCCGGTCGGGACGGACGATCAGCGCGATCGCCTCGCCGAGCCGCGGATCGGGCATGCCGAGCGCGACCGCTTCGTGGATCATGCCGGAGGCGATCGCCGCCTCCTCGACCTCGGTCGGGCTGACGCGATTGCCCGCCGTCTTGATCATGCCGTCCTCGCGGCCGACGAAGTAGAGCAGCCCTTCGGCGTCGCGCCGGACCCGGTCGCCCGACCAGACGGCGGTGCCGCCATAGGCCGAATGGCCAGGCGCGGGCTTGAACCGCTCGGCGGTGCGCTCCGGATCCTGCCAATAGCCGTGCGCGACCAGCGGCCCGGCATGAACCAGCTCGCCCTCCTCGGCCGGGCTTCCGTCCGCATCGACGACCATGATCTCGGCAAAGGGGATCGCCTGGCCCATCGAATCCGGATGGGCGTCGAGCAAGGCCGGCTCGAGATAGGTCGAACGAAAGGCCTCGGTCAGCCCATACATCGAATAGATGTCCGCGGCCGGGAATACCTCCCGCATCCGCCGGACGACCGACGGCGCCAGCTTGCCGCCGCTGTTGGTCAGGCGGCGCAGGCTCAGCGCGGCGATCGGCGGCCAGGGCGCCTCGATCAGCTGAACCCATAAGGGAGGAACGCCGGCCAAGGTATTGATCTGTTGAGCTTCCACCGCCTTGATCACGTCGCGCGCGGCGAGATAGTCGAGCGGCACGACGCAGCCGCCGGCAGCCCAGGTCGAAAGCAGCTGGTTCTGGCCATAGTCGAAGCTGAACGGCAGCACCGCCAGGGTCCGGGTCGCGCCATCGAGCCGCAGATAATGGGCCACGCTGACCGCGCCGAGCCAGAGGTTGGCATGGCTCAGCATCACTCCCTTCGGCCGCCCGGTCGATCCCGACGTGTAAAGCAGCGCCGCGAGCGCGTCGGGATCCTGCTCGGACGGGCCGAGACGTTCGCCATGGCCTTGCAGCCTTTCGCTGCCCTCTTCGTCCAGCGTTGCGCATCCGGCTGGGACGTCGCCCGCTTCGAGCGACTGGAGGCGGACCCGGGCGGTGATCAGCAGCCGGGCGCCGCTGTCGGCGAGGATGTGCGCCACCTGCATCCGCTTCAGCAGCGGATTGATCGGGACATGGACGAGGCCGGCGCGTGCCGCTGCGAGCGGCAACAGGCTGGTCATCCGGTTCTTCGGCAGCCAGCTGGCAACGCGGTCGCCGGGCGCGAGCCCTTCGGCGCGCAGCGCGGCCGCGAGCGTGCCGACGGCCGCTTCGAGTCCGGCAAAATCGAGCGCGCCCTCGCGAGTCAGCAAAGCCGGCGATGCGGGATCGCCGCGCAGCGTGAGATGGTCGAGCGGATAGGGTGTCGGGTCGGGCGTTTCCAACTTCATTCCTGCTTGTAACTTGATCATGATAGGGCGGCGGAGAAGGGGCATAAAGCTTGGCGGTTAACATTGCGCTTTTCGACGATCTCGACGAGGTCGCCCGCGACGCGGCCGGTGCGCTCGACCGGGAGGCGCGGCCGTGCCTGTTCGACCGGCTCGACTGGTTCCGCCTGATCGGCGCGCATTGCCCGCCGCCGGGCCGCCTGGCGGTCGTACGCGGCGAGAGCGGCGGCAAAAAAGCCTGGCTTTTCCTGGCGATAGAAGGAAGCTGGGCGCGCGCCTTCTCGGCCTGGTATTCGCTGAGGGTCGGCGTCGCCGGCGATGCGCAGGATGACGTCATGACGGCGATCGCGGCCGCCCTGCGCGACGGCGGCATCGGCTCGGTCGAATTGTCCCCGCTCGCCGATCCCGAGCCGCTCGCCGCCGCCTTTCGCGCCGCCGGCTGGACGGTGGAGCTATCGCCCAAGGCGGGCAATTGGCAGATCGACACCGAGGACATGGGTTTCGAGGCCTATTGGGCGTCGCGGCCGTCCCAGCTTCGCAACACCTATAAGAGGCGCGCCAAAGCCGCCGGCCTCGAGATCGAGATCTTCGACCGGTTCAGCGACGCGGCCTGGGCGGATTATGAATCGGTCTACCGGTCGAGCTGGAAGCCGGAGGAAGGTTCCTTTGCCTTTTTGCGCGCACTCGCCGAGCAGGAGGGCGCGGCCGGCACGCTTCGGCTCGGCATCGCCCGGCTCGAGGGACGGCCGATCGCCGCGCAATTGTGGCTGGTCGAGAATGGAGAAGCGACGATTCACAAGCTCGCTTATGCCGAGGATGCCAAGTTCCTGTCGCCGGGCACGATCCTGGGTCACGCCATGTTCCGCCGCGCGCTCGATCAGGATCGGGTGTCGAGCATCGACTATGGCACCGGCGATGAGCCCTACAAGGCGGACTGGATGGCCGAGCGGCGCCAGCTCTGGCGGCTCGAGGCTTATAACAAGCGCACCCTGACCGGGCTGATCGGCGCCGCGCGCGCCGCGGCCTCTGCGCTTGCCGGTCGCCTGCGAAGGCGTTAGGCGCACCGAGTTTCGACCAGCCAGCTGGTCGAGTTCATTGTTGACGCGATGCTGAGTGCGAAAAACCGGTACCCACTTTTTCGCGCATCGCTTTATCTGGGGGTCCAATGACGGTCAGCTGGAACGACGAGGAAGAGGTCGACAAGACGTTGCGCGCGGTGCTCGTCGACGTGCTCGGCCTGCCCGAGGCGCGGGTCGCCGGGTTCGACGAGAGCACGCCGCTGTTCGGCGCCCTTCCCGAATTCGATTCGATGGCGGTCGCCGGGCTGCTGACCGAGCTCGAGGAACGGCTCGGCATCATCATCGAGGACCATGAGGTCGATGCCGACATGATGGAGACGTTCGGCGCGCTCCTCACCTTCGCCAGGGCCAAGGCGCTTCAGTGACGTCTTCTGGCCTCGCCTACGAGACCTTTGGCGGAGCGGAATGGGTGATGCGGATCGGCGCTGCGGAGGCGCCGGCGATCATGTTCGTGCCGCCCTTATTCGAGGAAATGAACCGAACGCGCGCGCTGATCGCTGCGGCGATGCGCGGACTCGCGGCGCGCGGCTTCGGCGCCTGGCTGCCCGACCTGCGCGGCACGGGCGAGAGCGAAGGCCTGCTCGACGAAGCGAAATGGTCCGACTGGCGGCATGACGTCATGACGGCGGCCGATCACGTTCGGACACGCAGCGGCGCGCCACCCATGCTCGCAGCCGTGCGCGGTGGCTGCCTGATCGACGATGCCGCTTCCGCGATCGGCTGGTGGCGGCTGGCGCCGGTCGACGGTTCGTCGCTGGTGCGGGACATGGTCCGCTCCGGCATCGCTGGCGTCGAATGGGCGGGCTATCCCGCTTCGCCCGACGTTCGCGGCCGGCTGCACGATTCCCGCCCCTTCCTGCAGGAACCCCTGCGGGTCGTCCGGCTCGCGACCGATCCCGGCGCCGCCGACATCAAGCTGCAGGGGCCCGCGCTTTGGCGCCGGTCGGAGCCCGGCACATCGGCCGAGCTGGCGGAGGCGATGGCCGGCGATATCGCTTCCTGGCACGCGACGTGCGCCGGCTCCTGACCTTTGCCTGCGAGGGCGCGGCGCTCGGCGCGACGCTGGACGCGGCGGAGGGCGACGTCGGCCTGCTGCTCGTCACCGGCGGAAGCCAGACCCGCATCGGTTCGCACCGCATGTACGAACGCCTCGCTTATTCCTTGCAGGAGAACGGTATTTCCTGCCTGCGCTTCGACCGCCGCGGCGTCGGTGACAGCGAGGGCGAGGATCCCGGCTATCGCGCCAGCGGTCCCGATCTGGCGGCCGCGGCCGCGGCCGTGCGCGCCGAGCGCCCCGGCCTCCGCCGCCTCTACGGCGTCGGCCTGTGCGACGGCGCAACCGCCATCGCCCTGTTCGCCGGCGAGGCCGCGCTGGACGGCGTGATCCTGGTCAATCCCTGGCTGGTCGAGACCGAAGCGGACGAGCCGCCCGCCGCAGCCGTCCGCGCCCATTATCGCCGGCAATTGCTCAGCCTCGAAGGCTGGAGAAAATTGCTATTCGGCGCCGTAAGTTATCGAAAGATCCTGCGCGGGCTAGCGAGGATCTTCTCGCGACAGGACGCGTCGCTCGCCTCTGCCGTCGCCTTGGCCATGGGCCGGCATCGCAAGCCGGCCCGGCTGATCTTGGCCGGCGGCGACGCGACCGCGATCGCCGCCGAGGTGGAAACGGCCGCGCCGCGATTTCGCGGATTGATCGGCGGCTCGCAGAAGCTCGATACGGATTCGCATACCTTCGCCCGGCCCGGCGACGAGGCCTCGCTCCATGCGGCCGTGCTGGCGGCGATCGCCGCGCTGGATCAGGCGGTCTGAAGGCTGCGCGCCGGCGCCGCCTCGAAATCGGCCTCGGCGAGGAACTTCTCGGCGTCGAGCGCGGCGATGCAGCCGGTGCCGGCGGCTGTGACCGCCTGGCGATAGACCTTGTCCATGACGTCGCCGCAGGCGAACACGCCGGGGATCGCCGTGCGGGCGGTCCCGGGCGTGACGGGGATGTAGCCGTCGGCATCGAGCTCGAGCTTGCCCTTGAACAATTCAGTCGCCGGCGAATGGCCGATCGCGATGAAGGCGCCCTCGAGGTCGATCCGCTCGATCGCGCCGGTCTTGGTGTCGCGCAGGTCGGCGGCGACCAACACTTCCGGCTCGCCGCCGGCGATGAATTCGGCGACCTCGCGATTCCACATCACCTTGATGTTGGGATGGGCGAACAGCCGCTCCTGCAGGATCTTCTCGGCGCGCAGGGAGTCGCGGCGGTGGATCAAGGTGACGTCGTGGCTGTGATTGGTCATGTAGAGCGCTTCCTCGACCGCGGTGTTGCCGCCGCCGATCACGAGCACCTTCTTGCCGCGATAGAAGAAGCCGTCGCAGGTCGCGCAGGCCGAGACCCCCTTCCCTTTCAGCCTTTCCTCGGACGGTAGGTTCAGCCATTTCGCTTGTGCGCCGGTCGCGATCACCAATGTGTCGCCCAGATAGAGGGCGCCGCTGTCGCCGCGCATCTTGAACGGCCGCTCGCTGAAATCGACCTCGACGATATGATCCCATTCCATCTTCGCGCCGACATGCTCGGCCTGCTTCTGCATCTGTTCCATCAGCCACGGACCCTGGATCACGTCGGCGAAGCCGGGATAATTCTCGACGTCGGTGGTGATGGTGAGCTGGCCGCCGGGCTGGATGCCCTGGACGACGATCGGCGCCATGCCGGCACGCGCGGCGTAAATGGCGGCGGTCAGGCCGGCCGGACCGGAACCGAGGATCAGCATGCGGGTGGAATGGGTGGCGGCCATGGAGCGTCCTTGAAGGGTGAGTTCCGGACGTAGGAGGCAGGCTTCGAGGGTGCAATGGGCCATTTGCGGGCTACCGGTCCCGCTGATAGAAGCCGCGCGGAAAGCCGCCCATCAGAGGAGTTGCGTGATGATTGCCCAGGACAATCCGATGGGTCTCGACGGATTCGAGTTCGTCGAATTCACCAGCCCGGATCCGGAGGCGCTGGCCGACCTGTTCGAGCGCCTGGGCTTCACCCATTTCGGCAATCACAAATCGAAGAATGTCCGCCACTATACCCAAAGCGACGTCAACCTGATCCTCAACATGGAGCCGGCCGGCCAGGCAGCCGATTTCCGCCACGCCCATGGCCCCTCGGCCAACGGCATGGCGTTCCGGGTGCGCGACGCGCGGGCGGCGTTCGATCGGGCGGTTCGGCTGGGCGCGACGCCGGTCAAGATGCCGCGCGGCCCGGGCGAGCTCGACATCCCGGCGATCGAGGGCATCGGCGGCTCCTATCTCTATCTCGTCGACCGTTATGGCGCGGACCAGATCTACGACGTCGACTTCGAGCCGACCGGCGCCGACCGCAACGCCAATTCGGTCGGCCTGCACACGCTCGACCATCTCACCCACAATGTGAATCGCGGCCGCATGGACGTCTGGGCGGGGTTCTACGAGACGATCTTCAACTTCCGCGAGATCCGCTATTTCGACATCGAGGGGAAGCAGACCGGCCTGCTGTCGCGGGCGATGACCGCGCCCGACGACAAGATCCGGATCCCGCTCAACGAGAGCCAGGACGATTACAGCCAGATCGCGGAATATCTGAAGGAATATAAAGGCGAAGGCATCCAGCATCTGGCTTTCGCCAGCGACGACATCTTCGCCACGGTCGACAAGCTGCGCGCCAACGGGATCAAGTTCCAGGACAGCCCCGACACCTATTACGACATGATCGACCAGCGCCTGCCCGGCCACGACCATGACGTGAAGGCGATGCGCGACCGCCGCATCCTTATCGACGGCTCGCCTGAGACCGGCGAAGGCCTGCTGCTGCAGATCTTCACCGAGAATATGATCGGCCCGATCTTCTTCGAGATCATCCAGCGCAAGGGCAATGAGGGCTTCGGCGAGGGCAATTTCAAGGCGCTGTTCGAGTCGATCGAGCTCGACCAGATCCGCCGCGGCGTCATTCCCGTCGAGCAGGACGCCTGATTTTCGAGGCGATTCAGGCCATTTAATCCCTTCCTGCTGCTGGCCGGCGCCGATAGATATGGTCGCCTGGCTTTGGGGAGGCAGAGATGGCTGGCGTGTCCGAAAAATCGAATCTGAGGGCCGTGTCGGGCGATGCCGACTCGCCGCGCTGGGAGGAGGATGCGCTCGGCTTCCTGATCGCGCCCGTCGGTCGCGAGGCATTTCTCGAGGCTTTTTATGAGCGCAAGCAGCTGATCAACGTCCGCAGCGAGCCGGACCGCTATGCCGACCTGCTGACGATCGAGAGTCTAGACCATTTCATCGCCAGCGCCGATCTGCGCGAGGGCATGGTCGACCTGACCAGCCAGCGAAACCGGATCTCCCGCGATTCCTATGTCGACGACAATGGCCGAATCAGCCGGGTCGGCCTGGTCGAGCATTATATCCGCGGCGCGACGATCATCCTGCCGCAGCTGCACGATTCGATGTTCAACCTCGAGGAGTTCTGCCGCTCGCTCGAGGAGGTGTTCAACTGCCACGTCCAGACCAACATCTATTTGACGCCGCCGGGCAATCAGGGCTTTCCGCCGCATTATGACAATCACGACGTGTTCGTGATGCAGATCTCGGGCGCCAAGGCCTGGCGGCTCTATGGCACGCCGGTCGAGACGCCCTATCGCGGCGAGCGGTTCGAGGCCGGCAGCCATGACGCCGGCGAACCGACCGAGACGTTCACGCTCAACGCCGGCGATTGCATCTATCTGCCGCGCGGCCTGATGCACGATGCGGAGAATGTCGGCGACGAACCGTCGCTGCACATCACGGTCGGCCTGATCACCAAGACCTGGGCGGACCTGCTGCTCGAGGCGGTCTCGGAGCTGGCGCTGAGCGAGCCCGAATTCCGTCGCTCGCTGCCGCCCGGCTTTGCCGGACGCGACTTCGACCGCGAGGTGGCGCAGCAGCAGTTCGACAAATTGGTCAAGCTGATCGGCGAGAAGGCGAGCATGGACAATGCCTTCGATCTGCTCGCCGACAATTTCCTGCGCGGCCGCCAGCCCAATGTCGCCGGGGTGATCGCCGCACCGCTCGACGCCCCGGAAAAGGGGCGATTCCGGCGGCGGCGGTTCGTTCCCTGGAACGTCGCCGACGACGAGGGCAATCTCGTGCTGATCGGCCCAGGCGGCGATCTCAACTTCAAGCCCGAGGACGGCGACGCGCTGGACATCGCCTTGTCGGGCGCGCCCTTCACGGCGAGCGAGCTCAAATGCGAGGCGCCGGCGGAGCTGGTGCGCACCTTGTGGGCAGCCGGCTATCTGGAGCCGGTCAAGGGCTGACCGGGCATGAAAAAAGGCGGGCTCCGCGGAGCCCGCCTTCAATCAAATGCCGGACAGGGTCAGCGGCGGCCGCAATTGACCCGGTCGGTCGGATCACTGTCGGTCCGGCCATTGCCGCGGCCCCGGCCGGGCGCGTCCGAGTTCGGCCCCTGGTCGGAATCCGTGCAGGGACGGTTCGCGCGCCCGCGACCGCGTCCGGGCGGATCCGAATTCGGTCCGGTATCGGAATCGGTGACGCCATTGCCGCGGCCCCGTCCTGCCGGATCGGAATTCGGACCGGAATCGCTGTCGGTGACCTGCAGTGCTTCGGCCTGGCTGGCCAAGGCGACGAAGGCGCCGCCCGCGATGCTTCCTCCGACGACGCGCCCGAGGAATGAGCGACGGCTCAGCTTTCGATCGGTTTTCATGTGATTCCCCCCATTGCTCGACGGCAACAGAGATATCGCGTTTGTTCTCTTGGAACAATCGCCTGCTTAGCGCGGCGTCGAGGCCTCAGCGTTTTCGCGGACCTGCCGGCAATAATTTCGAACCGCTTCGACCAGCGCGAAGTCGCCCGCCTGCCGAGCGACGCGCTCGCCATCGTCGCAATCGCCGGCGCGCACGATCTCGCCGACCCGCTCGCCGAGCGCGCGTCCCTGATCCCGGAGCTCGGCCTGGCGGTTGGCGCCGGCGGTCACGAAATCCTGGCGGACCCGCGCGAGGGCCTGACTCTCCGTTTCCAGGGCCTCGCGGCTGACACCGTTCCAGGAGGTCCACATGGAACTGAACGACGGCGTCGACTGCGGTGGCGTCGCCGGCTGGGCCGGAGCGATCGAGGGCGCCGTCAGCGCCAGAGCGATGAGCAATGTCTTCAATGCCATAGGCCCAATATACGCTGCTGGACCTTAACGGCTCCAGCACGAAGTCGGGTTGGTAGCGGAGGAGGGACTTGAACCCCCGACACGCGGATTATGATTCCGCTGCTCTAACCAGCTGAGCTACTCCGCCCCACCCGGGCGACCGCCGCATTTGCGGCGCGCCGCGGCGCTATAGAAAGCGTCGCGGTCGCGGTCAATTGGAGTGCGCACTGCAGTTTTTCAAGGATCGCACGGCGCGGAACCGCGCGCCCATGTTCACGTTTCGGGAGGGACCCGGCATGGAGCGACGCCATGGAATTGCTGACCCCCCTCGAGACTCTCTGCCGGCTGATCCTGCGCGCCAAGGAGCTGGAAGCGCAGGTTCCGGCCGCCGATCCCGATGAGGACCCGGACAATGTCGACGACATGGATGACGAGGGCGATCAGGCGCTCTCGGTGCTCGAGGACGAGCTGAACGACGGCGTCGAGGAAGAGGTGAGGTCGCTGCTCGACGACCTCGCCGACGATCAGCTCTCCGAGACGCTGGCGCTCGCATGGGTCGGCCGTGGCACCTATGACGCCAGCGAGTGGGACGATGCGTTCGGCGAAGCGAACGAGCTAGACGCCGACGAGCGGATCGACGAGCTGCTCGACATGCCCTTGCTCGGCGGCCATCTCGAAGGCGGGCTCGCAGCCTTCGACTATAGCTGCGATGGAGTCGGCCAAAGCGACTGAGATCAGCGCCGGAAACTGTGCGTCTTGAGCGGCTGCCAGGGGCCGCCGAGATAGCGCCAGCTCGCCAGCGCGCGGATTGCGAGCGGCCGGGGCTCGAATCCCGCCTTCAGCCGCTGCTGCAGCGCTCTCGCCTCCTTGATCGAGACCTTGTTCTGGATGGTGACGTGCGGTCGCCACGGCGCCTGGTCCTGCGGCGTGAGCAGGCCCTGAAATGCAAAGGCGAGCTCTTCCCTGATGTCTTCGAGCGCCTCGCTGTCGACGCGGAAGGCTGTCCCCTCGCCCAGGTCCATCACGCCGATGATCATTGCGTTCGGCGGCGGTGCGGCGGTTGCCGCGGCCAGCCGCTGCGACAGCTCGGCTTCGAGGCTCGGCGGCAGTTGGTGGAATAGGGTCAGATGTGCCGGCACCTGATTGCGTTCCGCCGGATAGTGGGTGCGTCGCAACTGTTGCAGCCACCCGTCATCACCAGCGCCGAACAGGGCGGTGACGATCAAAGGACCGGCGGAAACGTCAGATCTCAACCTGGGAGCCGAGCTCGACCACCCGATTCGGCGGCAGCTTGAAGAATTCCATCGCACTCTCGGCGTTGCGGAGCATCCAGGCGAACAGTTTCTCGCGCCAGAGCGCCATTCCGGGTTTGGCCGGCGAGGCGACCAGGGTCTGGCGGGCCAGGAAGAAGCTGGTGTCCATCATCTTGAACTGCGGACCGCATTTCTCGACGCGGCCGAGCGCCGACGGGACGTCGGTCTCCTGCATGAATCCGTAGCGCAGGATCAGGCGGAAGAAGCCCTTGCCGAGATCCTCAAGCGCGATCCGGTTGCCGTCCTCGACATAGGGCACATCCTCGATCCGGACCGTGACCAGCATGACCCGCTCGTGAAGCACCTTGTTGTGCTTGAGATTGTGGAGGAGTGAATGCGGGATTCCGTCGGCGGCCGTGGTCATGAACACCGCCGTGCCGGGCACCCGGGTCGCCGAATTGACCGCCGACTTGATGAAGATCGGGACCGGAATCGCCGCCTCGTTCATCCGCATGATCATCAGCTTGCGGCCCTTTGCCCAGGTCGTCAGCATGGTGAAGGCGATGAAGCCGACCAGCAGCGGGAACCAGCCGCCATCGGGCACCTTAGTGAGGTTGGCGCCGAAATAGGCGATGTCGACCAGGAAGAAGAGCGCGAGGATCGGAATCGCCATCCACGGCTTCCAGCGCCACAGCGAGAACAGCACGACCGTCAGCAGGCAGGTGTCGATGAACATCGCGCCAGTCACGGCGATGCCATAAGCGGCGGCGAGGTTGCTCGAGGTCTGGAAGAACAGGACGAGGAGCACGACCAGGACCATCAGCGACCAGTTGATCACCGGGATATAGATCTGGCCGACTGCCGCCTCGCTCGTGTGCTGGATCCTGAGGCGCGGAATGAAGCCGAGATGCATCGCCTGCTGGGTCACCGAGAAGGCGCCGGAAATCACCGCCTGGCTGGCGATGATCGTCGCCAACGTGGCGAGAATCACGAGCGGAAGCCGCCAGGATTCGGACGCAAGCATGAAGAAGGGGTTCTCGACGGCCGCGTCGGCGCCCGCAGGATCGAGCGACAGGATCATGGCGCCCTGGCCCATATAATTGAGCATCAGCGCCGGCATGACGAAGACGAGCCAGGAAACGCCGATCGGCTTGCGCCCGAAATGGCCCATGTCGGCATAGAGCGCTTCCGCGCCGGTGACGGCGAGAACGACCGAGCCGAGCGCGAGGAACGCCCGCCAGCCATCGACCAGGAAGAAATTGACCGCGTTGAGCGGGTTGACCGTCTCGAGGATGATCATCGGGTCGGCCGACAAATGGACGATTCCGAGCACGGCGATGGTGACGAAATAGACCAGCATGATCGGGCCGAACAGGGCGCCGACCCGGGCCGTGCCGTGCGCCTGGATCGCGAACAGGCCGACCAGGATGCCGACCGCGAGCGGAATCACAAAGGGCTGGAAGCCCGCCTCGACCGTGGTCAGGCCCTCGACCGCCGACAGGACCGAGATGGCCGGCGTGATCATCGAGTCGCCGTAGAAGAGGGCGCAGGCGAAAACGCCGAGCAGGACGATGCCGGCGGTCCATTTTCGCTCATTATTCTCGGACTTGCGGCTGATCAGCGCCAGCAGGGCCAGGCTGCCGCCCTCCCCCTTATTGTCCGCCCGCATGATCACGGTGACATATTTGATCGCCACCACGATCATCATCGACCAGAAGATCAGGCTGAGGACGCCGGTGATCTCGGTCTCGCCATGGGCGAGCTCGTGATGGCCGGCGAAGGTCTCGCGGAAGGCGTAGATCGGGCTTGTGCCGATATCGCCGAACACGACGCCGATCGCGCCCACCGCCAGCTTGGCGAGGCTCGACTCGTGACGATGCCCGGCCGGATGCTCGGCGGGCCGCTCTGGCGCGGGGCTATTGCTCATCGGTTAGGAACGGAAACGTCCCACATCCTTTTCTGCCGCCCCGGCCCTGCCAAGGCGGCGCGCGCATTAGCACCGCCCTTTCGGGTTCGCAACGGCGACAAAGCCATCCTGTCCCGCTATAGACCCGGCATTTCCGAAATCGAGGGAGTTTCAAAATGCGCGTCGGCGTGCCGAAGGAAATCAAGGTTCATGAATATCGGGTCGGGCTGACGCCGGCGTCGGTCGCCGAGCTGACCGCGGCCGGCCATGACGTCGTCGTCGAGACCAATGCCGGCAGCGGCATCGATTTCTCCGATCAGGACTATGTCGAGGCGGGCGCGCGGATCGTCGCCACCGCCGCCGAGGTCTTCGCCCAGTCCGACATGATCGTGAAGGTCAAGGAGCCGCAGGCCCAGGAGATCGCCCTGCTCGAGCCGCGCCACCTGCTCTTCACCTATCTCCACCTCGCACCGGATCCCGAGCAGACCAAGGGCCTGATCGCCTCCGGCGCGACCTGCATCGCCTATGAGACGGTGACCGCGCGCGACGGCTCGCTGCCGCTGCTGAAGCCGATGTCCGAAGTTGCGGGCCGCATGTCGATCCAGGTCGGCGCCCATTATCTCGAGAAGGAGCAGGGCGGCCGCGGCGTGCTGCTCGGCGGCGTGCCCGGCGTGCCGCCGGCGCGGGTGATGATCCTCGGCGGCGGCGTCGCCGGCGTCAACGCGGCGCAGATGGCGGTCGGCATGCGCGCCGACGTCACCATCTACGACATCTCCAACGCCCGCCTCGCCGAGCTCGACATGTTCTTCTCGAGCCAGATCAAGACCGCCTATGCCTCGCGCGCGACCATCGCCCATGCGATTCGCCGGGCCGAGCTGGTGATCGGCGCGGTGCTGATCCCCGGCGCGGCGGCGCCGAAGCTGGTCACCCGCGACATGCTGAAGACGATGAAGCGCGGCTCGGTCCTGGTCGACATCTCGATCGACCAGGGCGGCTGCTTCGAGACGTCGCACGCGACCACCCACCAGGATCCGGTCTACGAGATCGACGGCGTCATCCATTATTGCGTCGCCAACATGCCCGGCGCGGTCGCCCGGACCTCGGCCTTCGCGCTCAACAACGCCACCCTGCCCTTCGCGCTCAAGCTCGCCAATCTCGGCGCGGAGGCGGCGATGCGGGCCGACCCGCACCTCGCCAACGGCCTCAACGTCTCCGGCGGCAAGATCCGTCACCAGGCGGTGGCAGAGGCGCTCGGCCTCCAGTTCGAGCCTATTT
>JAYRLF010000030.1:0-19994 GCA_041905385.1 Allosphingosinicella sp. | reverse complement strand
GGTTGGCGGCATTGGGGCTCGGGTTGATCCAGACCCGCTCCTCGGACGGCCAGCCGAAGCCCGGGCCTTCGTCGGGCCGATAACCCTCCATCTCGATCACCCGATAGTCGACGTCGAGCTTGAAATGGTCGACGAACCATCGGCCGAGCTCGCCAAGGGTGAGGCCGTGCCGCATCGGGATCGGTCCGGCGCCGACGAAGCTCTCCCAGCCCGGCAGCAGGGTCAGGCCTTCGATCGGCCGGCCAGCCGGATTGGGGCGGTCGAGCACCCAGACCGACTTGCCGTGCTGAGCCGCCGCCTCGATCATGTAGAGCAGGGTGGTGATGAAGGTGTAGATCCGGCAGCCCAGGTCCTGCAGGTCGATCAGCACCGTGTCGAACGTGCCCATCGACTGGCCGGTCGGCCGCCGCACCTCGCCATAGAGGCTGAACACCGGGATCTGATGGACTGGGTCGGTGAAATCGTCCGACTCGACCATATTGTCCTGCTTGTCGCCGCGAAGCCCGTGCTGGGGCCCGAAGGCCGCGCTCAGCTTCAGCTCGCCCAAGGCGGCGAGCGCGTCGAGGCTGTGGGTGAGGTCGGCCGTCACCGAGGCAGGGTGGGCGACCAGGGCGATGCGGCGGCCGGCGAGCGGGGCCCGCAAGGCCTTGTCCTCGAGCAGGCGATCGATACCGAACTTCATCTGCGGTCGGGTGGCGGCAGTTGGACGACAAAGCAATCCCGATGATGAAAATCGGGCTCGCCGGGCGGGTGGTGGAGGGCGAAGAAGCTGCGGTCTCCGAACAGGTCCTCGACGATCGTGGCGAGCCCGATTTCCCAGATCCGATCCGGGTCGAGATCGAGCTGCACGATGGCGGTCAGCGTCACGGTGCGCCCGGCGACCTCGCCGGCGATCGCCGGATCGGCGATATCGGCCTCGCTGAGCCGCGCCCGATAGGATTCGAAGGCATAAGCGGCCCAGGCGCCGGACGGCGAGAAGTTGAGCTCGCGATAGCCGGGCTCTCCCGGCATGCGGACGAAAGCTTCGAAGCAGCTATGCTCCCACAGGCGATCGGCGCGGCGCGGCGGCGGCGACGGCAGCGGGATCCGCAGCGCGCCTAGATCGCCTTCGAGCAGATAATGGAGCTGGAGCGTGTCGGGCGCCGGCCGCTCGACGTCGACCGCGATCGACGCGACCGCGTCGCAGGGCGTGTCCTTATGGGGCGTCAGGAAGAAGCGCATGACCGTGGCCACCATTCGCCATTCTGGTGCGAACCGCAACCGGACGCTCTTGCCACCCGCATGGGCCCGGCGCAGAGGATCGGCCATGCAGAAGCTGCTCCTCGGCCTCGCCGCGCTCGCCCTCCTCGCCGCACCCGCCGCCGGACAGCGTGGCCGAATGGCGCGGCCCGCCGATCCGCCGGCCAACCTGCGCACGATCGCCGACGAAGTCTCGGAAGAGCGGCTGCGCGCGACAGTCGAACGATTGGTGTCGTTCGGCACCCGCCACACCTTGTCGGCGCGCGACCATCCGACCCGCGGCATCGGCGCCGCCCTCAACTGGACCGAAACCGAGTTCCGCCGCCTCGGCCGCGACTGCGGCGGCTGCCTGGAGGTGATCCGGACCGGCGACACCGTCACCCGGCCGCCGCGCATCCCCAATCCGACCCTGGTCGAAAATGTCGTCGCCATCCAGCGCGGCGCCGAGCGGCCGAACCAGGTCGTCATCATCACCGGCCATATCGACAGCCGCGTCACCGACGCAATGAACGCGACCGCCGATGCGCCGGGCGCCAATGACGACGGCTCCGGTACCGCCGCGGTGATCGAGGCGGCGCGGGTGCTGTCGCGCCATCGCTTCCCTGCCACCATCGTCTACGCCGCCTTGTCGGGCGAGGAGCAGGGGCTGGTCGGCGGCCGCATCCTGGCGGACTTTGCGCGGGCGCAGGGCTGGCAGGTCGTCGCCAATCTCAACAACGATATCATCGGCAACAGCTGCAGCTCCGACAATGTCTGCGACGACGCCAATGTCCGGATCTTCTCCGAAGGGCTGCGCTGGCAGGGCGGCGACGCGCTCCGCGGCCCGGTCCGCAGCCAGGGCGGCGAGAACGATTCGCCGTCGCGCAACCTGTCGCGCTTCCTCGACACGCTCGCCGACGATCTCAGCCTCGGCCTCAACGTCCGCCAGATTTGGCGCAACGACCGCTTTGGCCGCGGCGGCGATCATACCGAATTCCTCAATGCCGGCTTCCCGGCGGTCCGCTTCTCGGTCGCGATCGAGAATTACAATTGGCAGCACCAGGATCTGAGGACCGAGAACGGCGTGGTCTATGGCGACACGATCGACCGGATGGATTTCCCCTACCTCAGGCGCGTGACCCAACTGAACGTGGCGGCCTTGGCCGCGCTTGCCCGTGCGCCTGCGCCCCCGGAGCCGCGTGTCGAGGGCGCGGTTTCGACCGACACCCAGGTCTATTGGCGCGCGATCCCCGATGCCGTCGCATATGTCATCCGCTGGCGCCGAACCGACGCCTCGCAATGGGAACACAGCCTGCGTATCGATCCTCGATCCACAAACATGATGGTTTCGGAGAATTTGCCGTCCAATCCTCCACCACGACCCATCAGCAGTCCGATCGGCCATAGCTTGCACGGCGTGCGCGTCGACGATTGGGTGTTCGGCGTCTCCTCGGTCGCCGCCGACGGCAGCGAAAGCCCGGTCGCCTCGGCGGTCCCGGGCGGCGCCTTCCGCCCCTACACGCCGCCGCCGGCGCGGCCGTAGCCCAACGAAAAAGGGGCCCCGGCGGGAGCCCCTTCTTCCTGGCTCTCGGCTGCTTCAGGCGCCGGGGAAATCCCCGACATGGATGATGGCCTGGTGGCTGATCACCAGGTCGCCGGTCACGGCGTCATAAGCGCTGAGCCGGATGTTGAACATGCCCTCGCCGAACGCATAGGGCTGCACCCCGACCGTGTCTGGATCGCTGTCCATCGCGGCCAGGTAGAAGGCGACATTGCCCGAATTCTGGAAGGTCGCGCCGCCGCCCAGGTCGGTGTCGCCGGGCGCCGCCGACGAGAACAGGGTCACCCATTGCACGCCCTCGCCCGGGTCGAAGTCGAGCTCGAACGTGTAGGTGAAATCGTCATCGGCGCTGTAGTCGGTCGCGGCGAAATCGTAATTCCATTCCGCGCGGTTCGGATTGCCGGGCTGCGATCCCTCGAGCACCTCATAATGGGCGATGCCGTCGTCATCGACATAAGCCTCGGCATATTCGTCGCCCTGGCGATGCTTGACCTTGAGCGCGAGCTCGACCTGGGCGCCTTCGTGGCGGACGATGTTCCAGTCGTCGATCGTGTTGCCGGAGCCGTAATACATCTCGCCGCCGTCGCGGGCGAGCGGATCGACGAGGCCGTTGAGATTGGCGTCGACATAATCGGGCCGGTCCCAACCCTTGTCATAATCGAAGGCGCGGACCGCATCGTGGGCGGCGCCGCCAACATGATTCTCGTTGCCGTCATAATAAGGCCGGCTCTCATATTCGTCGGGAATGAGCGCCTTGAGCTCGGCGAGCAGGTCCGGGTCCGACCCGAACCGGTCCTCCAGCGCACCGGCAGTGAGATTGCCGAGCAGATTGTCGTGCATCGACTGCTCGCGCTGCGGGATGCCGTTGGCATTGTTGTCGGCGGCATATTTGGCCGTCTCGAAGGTGAGCGGCTCGCCGCCCGCGGCGAGATAGTCGACATATTTGACGCCGAGCCGGACGAACGTCTCGTTCAGCGGCAGATTGTAATAATTGGCGCCGGCGACATATTGGTCGTCCAGATAGTCCCAGAGCAGTCTGAACAGGTCGGCGTCGCTGCCGTTGACGGTGACATGACCAAAGGCCCAGTCGAGGCCGCGCTCCGACAGGATCGTGCCGAGCAGCGCGTCGAGATTGTCGCTGCTTTCATAAGGCCCGCCCGAGCCCGCTTCCTGGAAGCCAATCCCGCTCAGGCTCAGCTTGTTGATCCGGCCGAGATCGACGGACGTGACCGATGCCCATTGGGCGTCGGTAAAGACGGTGCCGCCGCCGCGCGAGACGCTGACGCTGCTGCCCGTGAAATCGATCGCGTAATTGCCGGGTTGAAAGAAGCTGAGCTCCCCGTTGCTGATCGAAACGAATTTGTCCGCTGGCTTCGGCATGTAATTGTCCCTCCCTTTTGAGCTTGATCCAGGTTGCAAGCAGACAGGAAGGGCCCCGATTAGGCCGACCCTTCGGGCAGGTTCGGATGCAGTGGCCGCAGCCTGTGGGTTTTACGGTACGAGTCAATGACTCAGGGCAGATTCCAGGCGGCGTTTCGCACCGGGATGGTGCGAATGGACAGGCTTCTTCCTCGAAGTGGCCCTGCATCCGACTTGATGCTAGCGCGTTGCCCGACAGGCAAAGGAGCTCGCGAACCGTTTCCCATGGCGAAAAAGCGCACCGAAGGGCTTCCCAGCCGCCAGGACATCCTGGACTTCATCGCCGCCTCCGACGAGCCGGCGGGCAAGCGCGAGATTGCGCGCGCCTTCGGCCTCAAGGGGCAGGAGAAGATCGCGCTCAAGGCGCTGCTGCGCGACATGGGCGACGAGGGGCTGATCGATGCCGGACCGGGCCGCGCCTTCCATCGCATGGGCGGCATTCCCAAGGTGACCGTGCTGCGGGTGATCGACGTCGACGATGCCGGCCGGGCCTGGGCCGCGCCGGAACGGTGGGAGGCGGACGAACCGCCGCCGCGCCTCAGGGTGATGGAGCGCAAGGGCAGGGGGTCGGCGCTCGGCGTCGGCGACCGGATCCTGGCGCGCAATGAAGAGGGCAGGGACGGCTGGATCGCCCACCCGATGAAGAAATTGATGAAGGGCAGCGAGCTCGTGCTCGGCGTCGTTCATCAGGAGGGGACCGGCCACTGGCTGCGCCCGGTCGAGAAGAAGGAAAGGCGCGAGCTGCCGATCTCGGACCTCGGCGAGGCGCAGGTCGGCGATCTCGTCCTCGCCGAGAAGACCGGCCGGCCGCCGCGCCTGTCCGCGCGCGTCGACACGATCCTCGGCGATCCGTTCGCGCCGCGCAGCTTCAGCCTGATCGCGATCCACAAGCACGGCATCCCGCACGAATTTCCGGATGCGGTGATCGCCGAGGCGGAGCGGGTCGCGAAGCAGGAACTCGGCGAACGGGAGGACCTCACGCGGATCCCGATCGTCGCGATCGATCCGGCCGATGCGCGCGATCATGACGATGCGGTCTGGGCGGCGCCGGACGACGATCCCGCCAACAAGGGCGGCTGGAAGGCGATCGTCGCGATCGCCGATGTCAGCTTCTACGTCCGCCCGGGCAGCGCGCTCGACAAGGAGGCGCGCAAGCGCGGCAACAGCGTCTACTTCCCGGACCGGGTCGTGCCGATGCTGCCCGAGACCCTGTCGGCCGACATCTGCTCGCTGAAGCAAGGCGAGGACCGCGCCGCGCTCGTCTGCCATCTCCAGGTGAGCAAGGACGGCCAGCTCAAGTCCTGGCGGTTCAGCCGCGCCCGCGTCCGCATCGCCGCCAATATCGCCTATGAGGACGCGCAGGCGGCGATCGACGGCGAAGAACGGATCGAGGTCGCCTCCTCGCCCTGCTCGATGCCGGACATGCCGCCGGTCGATCCCGCCCTGGTCCGGTCGACCCTGCGGCCGCTCTGGGACTGCTGGCGCGCGCTCTACGCGGCGCGCGAGAAGCGCGGCCCGCTCGAGCTCGAGCTGCCCGAGCGGCGGGTGATGCTCGACGAGAAGGGGCGGATCCTGTCGGTGGCGCCGCGCGAGCGCCTCGACGCGCACAAATTGATCGAGGATTATATGATCGCGGCCAATGTCGCCGCGGCCAAGGCGCTCGAGGCGAAGAAGATGCCGGTCATGTACCGCGTCCACGAGCCGCCGAGCCGCGAGAAATTGGTCGCGCTCAAGGATTATCTGAAGACGTTCGAGATCGAGTTCGCGCTGGGCCAGGTGATCCGCCCGCACACGTTCAATCACATCATCGCGCGGATCGGCGAGGCCGACTTCAAGCCGCAGATCATGGAGCAGGTGCTGCGCACCCAGACCCAGGCCTATTATGGGCCGGAGAATCACGGCCATTTCGGCCTCGCGCTCGGCTCCTACGCCCATTTCACCAGCCCGATCCGCCGCTATGCCGATCTCGTCGTCCACCGCGCCCTGGTCCGCGCCTACCGGCTCGGAGAGGGCGGGCTGACCGACCAGGAATCGGAGGCGATGGAGGTGACCGGCGAGCTGATCTCGAACCTCGAGCGTCGCGCGATGGAGGCCGAGCGCGAGACGATCGACCGCTACGTCGCCGCCTTCCTCTCCGACCAGGTCGGCGCCCTGGTCCAGTGCCGGATCACCGGCGTCCAGTCGTTCGGCTTCTTCGCGACCGTCGAAGGGCTGGGCGGCGACGGGCTGGTCCCGGTCTCGACGCTCGGCCAGGACTATTTCCGCTATGACGAGGCCTCGCAGACCCTGGTCGGCGACGAGAGCGGCGAGACCTATGCGATGGGGCAGCGGCTGACCTTGCGCCTGGCCGAGGCCAATCCGGTCAGCGGCGGCCTGCGTTTCGAGCTGCCCGAAGCGCCGCGCGGGTCTGGCCGGACGCCGGAGCCGCGGCGCGACCGCCAGGGCAAGCATATGGTCGGCCGCCGCGGCCGGCCGGCCAATATCCGCCATCGGGGAAAGCGCTAGCTGACCGATCTTGCGGATTTCGGGCGCGGTCTTTTTCCCGCCTCAATCTCCACCCAGGCTTCGGCCCTTCCCTCGTCGCCGGAGAGCCAATGATCCGCTTCCTCTGCCTGCTCCTGCTTTCCCTCGGGTGGGCGGCAGCGCCGGCCGGAGCGTCCGAATTGCGCGTCTCCGCCGCCGACAATTTCCTGATCGATGCGACGATCAACGGCCAGGCCGTGCGGCTGCGCGTCGATCCCGAGACCTCCGGCTACATCATCCTCAACCCGGCGACGGTCGAGCGGATCGGCCTGCGCCGCTCGATGCTCGGCTCGCGCACCCAGATCGGTCCGGTCAGGCTCGAAGGTTGGTCCAAGGTCGCCGAGCTATCGATCGGCGGCGTCAGCGGCGACCGCCGCATGGTCTGGATCGACCGGCCGGCCGTCGAGGGCGCCGACGGACTGATCGGCCCGGCCGACCTCCATCACGACCGGGTCATCTTCGAGATTTCGGACCCGCTTTCCGCGGAGCAGGCGTTCGAACTGCCGCTCGAATTCGCCCGCTCCGGCGGACTCTTCTTTCCGCTTCAGCTCGGCGAGGAGCTGATCCGCGTGCAATTTTCCCTGATCAAGCCGGCCAGTCTTGCCACAGCGGCGGCGGGTGCGCGGCTGGCCGCCGCGCATGGCGGCCAGTGGATCGGCGATCCCCGCCAGCAGCTGATCGAGTTCGGCGTAACGCGCCCGGTGCGCCCGCTCTCGCTCGCGACGCCTGCCGAAATGGTCGGCTTCCGCTTCGCCGAGTTGCTCGTCCGCACCGGCGACAATCGCGGCAATTACGATCTCCCGCCCGATCCCGACGCCGATCCGGACGAGGTCGTCGTCACCGGAAGCCGTCAGCGCGCCCGCTTCGAGATTACCCTCGGCCTCGACCGCCTGGGCCAGTGCAGCCGGCTTGTCTGGGACAATCGCAGCCGCCGGATGCAGTTGGCTTGCAGGAATATCGGGGCGGCCGCCGCCTGATCGACCGCGGGATCGCCAGGGCCGCCAGCGCCGAGCAGCGATTTCGTCGCGGGACCTGACATTCTCGTCGCGCAACGCGGGCGATTGGCGGGATCAACCGCCATCGGCGCCGCTGCTGATTCGGGGATCATCATGAAACGCGTCCTTCGCTGGGCCGGCTATGCGCTGGCCGCCATCCTGCTCGTGCTGCTGCTGTTCGCGGCCTGGGTCTGGTTCGCCTCGTCGCGCGTGATCGGCGCGACCCATGAGGCGCGCCCCGAGCGGCTCACTGCGGCGAGCGCGGCGCAGCGCGCCGACGCCGAGCGCCAGGCGCGGATCCTCGGCTGCGTCAGCTGCCATGGCGAGGGCCTGCGCGGCCGGATGATGTTCGACGCCGGACCCTTCGCCCGGGTCTGGGCGCCGAACCTCGCCGCGCTGGCGCCGCGGATCAGCGACCAGCAGCTCGCCCAGGGCATCCGCCAGGGGATCGGCCATGACGGCCGCGCCCTCTTCGTCATGCCTTCGCCCATGTATTCGCGCCTGTCCGACCAGGAGGTCTCGGCCCTGATCGGCTGGATCCGCAGCCTGCCGGCGGAAGGCGAGGCGACGCCGCCGATCCAATGGGGGCCGATCGGCCGGGTCGTGATGGCGCTCGGCAAGCTCCAGCCGGTGATGGCGCGGATGGACGAATTCCGCACCCGCCAGCCGTTCGACACCGGCCCGGCCCAGGCCGCCGGCCGCCGGATCGCCGCCAATGTCTGCAGCGAATGCCACGGCGCCGATCTCAGCGGCGGCGAGCCGGCGCCCGACATCCTCGCGCCCGATCTGTCGCTGGTCGGCGCCTATGACGCCGCCCAGTTCACCCGGCTGATGCGGACCGGCCGCCCGCCCAATGGCCGCGACCTCGGCCTAATGCGCGAGATCGCGGAGAAGGACACGCGGCTGATGACCGACGAGGAGATCGCGCAGCTCTACGCCTATCTCAGTACGCGGGCGGAACGAGTCGGCCGCTAGATCGTAAAGGCTCGATGCCACAGCCCCGTACCGTCGCCGTCCTCGTCGGAAGCCTCCGCAAGGACGCATTCAGCGGCAAGATCGCCCGGAATCTGGTCGATCTTGCGCCCGACCACCTCCTGTTCGACTTTGTCGGCATCGGCGATCTTGTGCTCTACAATGAAGATCTCGAGACCGAGACACCGCCCGAATCCTGGCGCGCCTTTCGCGACGCGATCCGCCCGGTCGACGCCCTCCTGTTCGTGACTCCCGAATATAATCGGTCGATGCCGGGCGGGCTCAAGAATGCAATCGACGTCGGCTCGCGGCCCTATGGCCGGTCGGTCTATGCGAAGAAGCCAGGGGCGGTGGTCAGCACCACGCCGGGTGGGCTCGGCGCGTTCGGCGCCAACCATCACCTGCGCCAGAGCTGCGTCTTTCTCGACATACCGATGATGCCGCAGCCCGAGGCCTATCTCGCGGGCGTCGGCAAATGGTTCGACGGCGACGGCCGAGTCGTCAGCGACGAAACGCGCAAGTTCCTGTCCGCATTCATGGTCGCTTATGCCGACTGGATCGAGAAGATCCTGCGTGGCCCCGGCGAGCTGGCCTGACCTTTCGACGAAGCCCCGGCCGGCTTCGACCGAGCCGCCCGCCGCCGCTTTACTGCCGGGCCGCTGCGGCACAGACTTACCGCCGCAGGAGGAGTCGATGCGGGGCAGGTCGCGCTTCAGGCTGTTCGGATTGTTCGGTGCCGCGGCCATGCTCGCCGGCATGGCCGATCCGCCGGCCGTCACCATCCAGAACATCATCACCGAAGCGCGCGCCGCCCGCGAGCGGCAGGATTTTCCCGCCTATCTCGTCCAGGTCCGACGCCTGGTCGAGATCCTGCCCGGCAATCCCTCGACCCATTATTCGCTCGCCCGCGGCCAGACGCTGACCGGCGACCGCGCCGCGGCGCTGGCGACCCTCGGCCGGCTCGCCGCGCTCGGCTTCTCGTTCGACGCGGCCAATGATCCTGCGCTCGAATCCTTGCGCGCCGAGCCCGGCTTCGCGGCGCTGGTCGCGCGCTTCGCCGCCAATGGCGGGGCACGCGGCGCCGCGCAGGCGCCGATCCGGCTCGACATGGCCGGGCAGCAGCCCGAGGGCGTCGCTTTTGTCGGCGACGACACCTATCTGGTCGGGACCCTGCGCGGCGCCATCTACCGGGTCGCGCCGGGCCGCGGCGCGCCGCAGCGGATCGCCGAAGCCGGCGCGAGCGTGGTCGGCATCCGGCCCGACCCGGCAACCTCGACCTTCCTCGCCTGCGTCGGCAATGAGGGCGCCGAGCAGACGATGGTCCAGCGCCGCCGGCTCGGCGATGGCGGCCTCGTCGCCAGCTATGTGCTGCCGGCGAGCCGCACCTTCTGCAACGACATCGCCCTCATCCCCGGCGGGTTCGTCGCGACCGACAGCAACAATGGCATGCTCTATCGGCTCGAGGGTGACCGGCTCGTCGCCTTGCCGATCGCGCCGCTCGTCTTCGCCAACGGCATCGCTGCCGATCCGTCCGGACGCCGCCTCTACGTCGCGACCGGCAATGGCGTCATGGCCGTCGATCTCGCCACCAACGCCGTCCGACCGCTCGCCGCCGACCGCCTGCTCGGCGGGATCGACGGCATGGTCTGGCACGCGGGCGCGCTCTACGCGGTCCAGGGCACGGTCACTCCGCCGCGGTTGCTGCGGATCACGCCGGGCGAAAATGGATCGGCCCAGGTCGAGGCGCTGCTGTCGGGCCATCCCAGCCTCGCCGGCGCGACCACGGTCGCGCTGCGGCCCGGCGAAGCGGTGGTGCTGAGCCAGACCGGCATTCCCAATGGCAGCCGGGCTGACGATCCGATCCTGCTGCGCGTGCCGATACGCTAGGGTCCGGACCCTAGAGCTTCGGCAGGGTCACGCCGCGCTGGCCCATATATTTGCCGGCGCGGTCGGCATAGCTGACCTCGCAGGGCTCGTTGCCCCGGAGGAACAGGAACTGGCAGGCGCCCTCATTGGCATAGACCCGGGCGGGAAGCGGCGTCGTGTTCGAGAATTCCAGCGTGACATGGCCTTCCCAGCCCGGCTCGAGCGGCGTCACGTTCACGATGATGCCGCAGCGCGCATAGGTCGACTTGCCGAGGCAGATGACGAGCACGTCGCGCGGCACCCGGAAATACTCGACCGTCCGGGCGAGCGCGAAGCTGTTCGGCGGGATCACGCAGACGTCGGTCTTGCGGTCGACGAAGCTGTTGGCGGCGAAATCCTTCGGATCGACGACCGCGCTGTCGACATTGGTGAAGATCTTGAACTCGTCGGCGACGCGGGCGTCATAGCCATAAGAGGAAAGGCCGTAGCTGATGCAGCCCTCGCGGCGCTGCGACTCGACGAATGGCTCGATCATGCCGTGGCTCGTCGCCTGCTCGCGGATCCAGCGGTCGGACAGGATCGACATCAGGCGGCTTCCTCGTTGACGGGCCGGCCGCCGCAGCCGCTAAGCTCGCGGCCGCTCAGGCGGATTCGGACATGGTCGGCGAACATCTGGCGGCCGGCCTCGCACGGGCCGGGCCGGGCCTCGATCGTGATCACGGCGGTCCCTTCTCCCGACTGCCAGGTGCGGACGCCGCCGACCGTGCGCGGCAGCACCCGCGGGAAGACGGCGTCGTTGACCGCGCCGGACGGGTCGGCCGGGTCCTGCGCCAGCCGTAGCACGATCCGGCTGTCGCCGATCGCCACCATCCAGAACGGATCGCGCCCGATCGCCGTGTAGATCGGGTCGGCGACCGGCTGATAGACGACCGGCGCGGTCGCGCAGCCGGTGGCGAGCAGGGCGAAGGCGATGATGGGAAGGGGCTTCATTCCCGCCCGGAATGCGGGCCGGCGGCGGTCCAAGTCAAGGCCGCGCCACGTTCCAGTCGACCCGACCATTGATCCCGCGCAGCCGCCGGAAGCTGGAGACCTGCCAGAGCCGCCACGGCCGCGCCCCGAAGCCGGGCTCGAAGACCAGGTTGCGCAGCCAGAGCGGCCGGTCGACGCGCGCGCTGACATGATAGGCAGCATCGAACTCCTCGGTCAGATAGAGCAAAGCCGGCTGGCGATAATGTGCTTCGACCAGCCGCAGATAGCTCGCGAGCTCGGCATGGAATTGGTCGATCGACAGCGGTCGATCGCAATTGCCCATATATTCGAGGTCGACCGCCGGCGGCAGCGCGTCGGCCTCGGCCGGAACCGCGGCGATGAAGTTCGCCGCCTGCTCGGCGCCGCCGCGGCACAAGGTGAAGAAATGATAGGCGCCGCACCGGATGCCGGCCGCCTGGGCGCCGGCCCAATTCCCAGCGAAGCGGCGGTCGCGGAAGTCGCCGCCCTCGCTCGCCTTGATATAGGCGAAATCGACACCCTGGGCCGGCAGCGCCGCCCAGTCGATCGCGCCCTGATGGTGCGAGACGTCGATGCCCTGCTGGGGGAATCTGCGGTCGGACGGATGCCAATGCGGCGCGTAGAGGAGGATCCCGCCGGCGGCCGCCACCGCGATGATCAGGGCCGCCAGCAGGATCGTGCGGCTTTTGCCCATCAATGCCGGATCTGGTGGCCGCCGGCGATCGTGCCGACCGCGCCGCTGCTCGGCTTGATGTGGAGCACGCAGATCAGGGTGAACAGCCGCCGCGCCGTGTCGAAATCGACTTCGACCTTGCCGTCGAGGCAGTCCTTGAGCAATTCGGCGCCTTCATTGTGCAGGCCCCGCCGCGCCATGTCGATCGCCTCGAGCCCCTTGGGCGAATCGGCGCGGACCGCCTTGAAATAGCTTTCGCAGATCGTGAAATAGTCGCGGATCGGCCGCCGGAAGCGGGCGAGGCCGAGCATGATCGTCTCGCGCACGCCGTCGCTCTCGTCGAGCACCTCGATCGCCAGCCGGCCTTCCTCGACCCGGAGCTTGACCCGGAACGGTCCCTCATGGCCGGCGACGTCGAAATGATTGCCTTCGAGCAGGTCGAAGATCGCGATCCTCTTTTCCTGCTCGATGTCGGCATTGCGCTTCAGGATCGAGCGCTCGTCGAGCTGGATGTCGATGATCTTCGGGATGGTCATCCGGTCCTGTTAGCAGGTGCAGCATTTTCCGGCACCGAAAATCAGGTGTTGGCGGATTCCTCTCGGACTCGGAATGGGTTAGATTGCCATCCACAGCTTGGCCCACGCCTAAGTGATCACCCGCACTGGCCCGAATCGAACGGGTGGGTCTAGGACGAATCCATGGTTCAGAATCTCGCGCTCATCGAGCAGCCGGTCGCCGCTGCCGCCCAGGCCCTGCCGCACAATATCGAGGCCGAGGCGGCCCTGCTCGGCGCGCTGATGATCGACAACCGGCTGGCCGAGGACATCCAGCTGAAGCTCCGGCCTGAGCATTTCTTCGAGCCGCTGCACGGCCGCATCTACGAGCAGCTGCTGCGTCTCTTGGACCGCAACATGATCGCGAGCCCGGTCACGCTCCGGCCCCTGTTCGAGCATGACGAGGAGATGAAGGAGGTTGGCGGCCCGGCCTATCTCGCCCAGCTGACCGGCAGCGGCGCCGCGATCATCGGTGCGCGCGATTTCGCGGAGCAGATCTACGATCTCGCCTTGCTCCGCGCTTTGGTCGGGGTCGGCCGCGACATGGTCGAGCAGGCGCTCGACACCAGCGAGGAGGTCGATCCCAAAGGCCAGATCGAAAGCGCCGAGGCGGCGCTCTATCGGGTCGCCGAGGAAGGCGGCGGCGAGGGCAGCGTCAAGAGCTTTGCCCAGGCGACCCGGCTCGCCGTCGAGATGGCGGAGAAGGCGCTCAACACCGGCGGCGGCCTGTCCGGCATCACCACCGGGCTCGAGACGGTCAACGCCAAGACCGGCGGCCTCCATCACAGCGACCTGATCATCCTCGCCGGCCGCCCGGGCATGGGCAAGACCGCGCTCGCCACCAATTTCGCGTTCAACGCGGCGCGGCGCTACGTCCAGGACATCGAGGACGGGATCAAGCCGGAGAAGTCGGCCGGCGCCGCGGTCGCCTTCTTCAGCCTCGAAATGTCGGCCGACCAGCTCGCCACCCGTATCCTCGCCGAGCAGTCCGGGATCAGCTCGGAAAGCCTGCGCATGGGTAAGATCAGCCAGCACGATTTCCGCAACCTCGCCCGCGCCGCCGCCGATCTCGAGACGCTGCCGCTCTATATCGACGACACGCCCGGCCTCACCATCGCCGCCCTGCGTACTCGCGCGCGCCGCTTGAAGCGGCAGAAGGGGATCGGCTTCGTGGTCGTCGACTATCTCCAATTGCTCCAGGGCACCGGCAAGAGCGGCAACGACAATCGCGTCCAGGAGATTTCCGAAATCTCGCGCGGCTTGAAGACGCTCGCCAAGGAGCTGAACCTGCCGGTGCTGGCGCTCTCCCAGCTCAGCCGCGCCGTCGAGCAGCGCGAGGACAAGAGGCCGCAGCTCTCGGACCTGCGCGAATCCGGCTCGATCGAGCAGGACGCCGATATCGTCCTGTTCGTCTATCGCGAGGAATATTATGTCGCCTCGCGCGAGCCGAAGAAGCCGATCGAGGGCGACGACGCCAAGATCTTCGAGAATTACGAGCAGTGGCAGCGCGACATGGAGCGGGTCTACCAGATGTCCGAGCTGATCGTCGCCAAGCAGCGCCACGGCGCCACCGGCAAGGTCAAGATGAAGTTCGACGCCAAGATCACGCGATTCTCGGATCATATCGACGCGGATTATCTGCCGGAGATGCGTGGGTGATCTGAGTTCCTCCCCGAGCTTGCTCGGGGAGGGGGACCATGCGAAGCATGGTGGAGGGGTAATTCGGGGACGGGGCATAGGAACTGCCCCTCCACCAGCCTGCGGCTGATCCCCCTCCCCAAGCAAGCTTGGGGAGGAATTGGGCGCTTATCCCTCCAGATTCTGCGGCGCGTTCGGATCGGCCAGGCCGACGCCGATATTCGCCCGCGCATTCTCCGCCTCGGTGCTGGTCACCGGATAGGCGCAATAATCGGCGGCGTAATAAGCGCTCGGCCGGTGATTGCCGGACAGGCCGAGGCCGCCGAACGGCGCCTTGGACGGGGCGCCGTTGGTCGGGCCGTTCCAGTTGATCACGCCAGCGCGGACATTGGCCCAGAAGCGGTCGTACAGCTCGGGGCTGCCGCCGACCAATGAGGCGGAGAGGCCGTAGCGGGTGGCATTGGCCTCGGCGATCGCCGCGTCGAAATCGGGCACGCGGATGATCTGCAGCGCCGGGCCGAACAGCTCGGCGTCCGGCCGTTTGGCGACCTCGGTGACGTCGATCAGCGCCGGGGTCAGGAACGGTTTGTCTGGGTCCTTGCGGTCGAGCCGGCGGATCGCGCGGCCGCCGCGGCCCATCAGCTCGAGGAACGCCTCCTGCAGCTGGTCGGCGGCGGCATTGTCGATCACCGGCCCCATGAACGGCGCCGGCGTGGCATGGGGATGGTCGACGATGATCCGGTCGATGATCTTGACGATCGTGTCGACCAGCTCCTGATGCTGGCCGTCGCGAACGATCAGCCGCCGCGCCGCGGTGCAGCGCTGGCCGGCGCTCAGATAGGCCGACTGGACCGCGATCGTCGCCGCCGCATAGGTGTCGGGCGCGTCCCAGACGACGAGCGGATTGTTGCCGCCCATCTCGAGCGCCAGGATCTTGGTCGGCGTCTCGGCGAACTGGCGGCTGAGCGCGACGCCGGCGCGGGCCGAGCCGGTAAAGAGCAGGCCGTCGATCCCGGCATGGCCGGCCAGCGCCTTGCCGACCTCGGGACCGCCCTGGACGCAGCGCACCACGCCTTCCGGCACGCCGGCCTCATGGTAGAGTTGGCAGAGGAATTCGCCGACCGCCGGCGTCTTCTCGCTCGGCTTGAACACGATCGCGTTGCCGGCGATCAAAGCCGGCACGATATGGCCGTTCGGCAGATGGGCCGGGAAATTATAGGGGCCGAGCACGGCGAGCACGCCGTGCGGCTTGTGGCGGACCGCCACCCGAGTCCCGAGCGCGCCCTCGAGCCGCCGCTGCGGCGTCCGCTCGGCATAAGCCGAGACCGAGATGTCGACCTTGTTGATCACCGCCTCGACCTCGGTGCGCGCTTCCCAGAGCGGCTTGCCGGTCTCGCGCGCGATCAGGTCGGCGAACCGCTCGAGCTTCTGGCGGGCGGCATTGGCGAAGCGGCGCAGCGTCTCGACCCGGAAGGCGAGGGGACGCGACGCCCAGCCCGCCCAGGCCGCGCGGGCGGCGCGCACGTCGGCGTCGGGGTCTCCCGCGGCGCCGTTCCAGAGAATCGCGCCGGTCGCGGGCTCGGTCGATGTCAGGCTGGTCACGCGCGCACTCATGCCGGGGCTGGAATTTTTTTCAAGTTATACACCGTTATGGCGCTAACGCTTCGCCCATCGCGCGAACCGCGGTGATCTTCGCGTCCAAAGCTGACCAATCGTCCCCCTCGTCGATCCGCGACCAGATCGCCTCGACCTCGTCGATATGCATCGAGCAGGGTGCCTCGCCCGACCAATAATCGTGATCGACAACGCCGCCGACCGGCCGGCAGCGCGCAATCAGCTTGCGGAAGGGCGCGAAATCCTCGCCGTCATAGAGCCTGCACGGCCGTCTTAGGCTGCCGCCGCGCCAGTCGAAGAAGAAACGGTCAATCTCGATTTGCTTCTGCGACAGCGCCGTCTCGATCGACACGACCAGCGCCATGTCGGCTTCCATCTCGCCCGGCACGATCCCCAGCCGCCGGAACAGCGCGTCGCGCAGTTCGTGCTGGAACCGGTCCGGAAACTGCTCGAGCACTTCGGTCAGCGCGTCGGCCTCGGCGATCGTGCGCAGCGACCGCGCGAGCTGGACCAGGTCCCAGTGGATCGCCTCGGGCTGGCGGCCGAAGGAATAGAGGCCGGCATGGTCGAAATAGGCGGCGGTGAAATGGCCGTCCCAAAAGGGCGTCCAGCGCCATGGGCCATAATCGAAGCTTTCGGCGGTGACGTTGATATTGTCGCTGTTGAGCACGCCGTGGACGAAGCCGGCGGCGATATAGGAGGCCGCCAGCCGCGCCGCCCCGGCCGCGACCCGGCCGAGCAGGCGCTGCGGCGCATCCTCGCCGCCGTCCTCGCCGAAATAATGGCGCAGGCAATAATCGGTCAGCCTCGCGATATTGTCGGGCTGATCGAGCGTCGCCAGCCGCTGGAAGCTGCCGATCCTTATATGACCGTGGCTGAGCCGAACCATCACCGCCGAACGGGTCGGCGACGGCTCGTCATTGCGCTCCAGCGCTTCGCCGGTCTCGATCAGCGAGAAAGTCCTGCTGGTGTCGACGCCGAGCGCCTCGAGCATCTCGGTCGCCAGCACCTCGCGCACGCCGCCCTTCAGGGTCAGCCGGCCGTCGCCGAACCGGCTATAGGGAGTCTGTCCCGAGCCCTTGGTGCCGAGGTCGAGCAGCCGGCCGGCGCCGTCGCGCAGCTGCGCGAACAGGAAGCCGCGGCCGTCGCCGATGTCGGGATTGTACACCCGGAACTGATGGCCGTGGTAACGCAGCGCCAGCGGCGCCTCGAGATTGTCGGCAAGCGGCGCAAACCGCCCGAAGTGCGCGATCCACTCGGCGTCGGTCAGGTCGCCCAGGCCGACCGTCGGCGCCCAGCGCTGGTTGCGGAAGCGCAGGATCGTCTGGGGGAAGTCGGCCGGCGCGACCGCGTCGTAAAAGTCGCCGCCCAGTTCGAGGATCGCCGGCTCCGCCCGATAGGGCGCCGGGTGCGGCGCGACGAGCGCGGCGGGTTGCGGAAGCGTCGTCATGCGCTAGGGAAGGCGGACTCTATTGGGGACGGGCATGGCGGATTGGTCCGATGGCTATTGGTGGTCGAACGACGGTCTGCGGCTCCACTATCGCGACTATGCCGGTGATGCGAGCCGGCCGCCGATCATCTGCATTCCGGGGCTGACCCGCAACGCCCGGGACTTCGAAGGGGTTGCCGCCCGGCTCGCCGGCGACTGGCGGGTGATCTGCGTCGAGCTCAGGGGCCGCGGCGACAGCGCCTATGCCAAGGATCCGATGACCTACGTCCCGCTCACCTATTTGCAGGACATGGAAAGCCTGATCGCCGAGCTGAAGCTCGATCGCTTCATCCTGTTCGGCACCTCGCTCGGCGGGCTGATCACGATGCTGCTCGCCGCCAGCGGCGCCAAAAGGATCGCAGCCGCCCTGCTCAACGATATCGGCCCGCAGCTCGAATCGCGCGGGCTCGAGCGGATCCGCTCCTATGTCGGCCGGCCGCTCAACTGGCCGACCTGGCTCCACGCCGCCCGCGCGATCTGCGAGGCGCAGAAGGATCGCTATCCCGATTGGGAGATCGACCAGTGGCTGGTCTATGCCAAAAGGCTGTGCAAGCTCGGCCAGAACGGCCGCATCCAGTTCGACTATGACATGCGCATCGCCGAGCCGTTCAAGCTGCCCGGCGGCGAATCCGGCTTCGATCTCTGGCCCGCCTTTCGCGCGCTGAACGGCATTCCGTCGCTGGTCGTCCATGGCGGCCTGTCCGACCTGCTCAGCGCCGAGACGGTGAAGAAGATGAAGTCCGAGGTGCCGAGCCTGGCCAGCGTCACCGTCCCCAATGTCGGCCACGCCCCGACGCTGGACGAACCCGAGGCGGTCGCTGCGATCGACGCGCTGCTGAAGAAAGTCGTGCCAAAGCCGTCACCTCGGCGCCGGCCGGGGATTCACGCCGAATAAGCCGCCGACGAGAACCGATCGTCAAACGCCCACCGGTCAGCCGAAGGCAGGAATTTTCTCGCAGAGACGCAGAGGACGCAGAGAGCGCCGCGATTCCGGTGGAGAATGCCAGCGGCAGATCCCCAACATATTCGCAACCTCAACCTGCTCGACCCACTGCGCCCTCTGCGCTCTCTGCGTCTCTGCGAGAAACCAATACGGAGCAAATGTAGGCCGATTGGTCCTCGCCGTGTCGACTGCTTCCTTACAACGCCAGCCGCAACGCCACGAAGCCGCTCGTATCGTTGCCTTCGTCCTGGCTGATCGAGGTCGACGCCTGCAGCTGAAGCGACAACGCGCCGATCAGGCTCAGATTCACGCCGCCGGTGATCCGCCCGTAAATGTCGTCCGACCGGGCCGGCAGGTTCCACTGATTGACGAGGCCGGGCGCGGCGGTGAGCGCATAGCGGACGGTGCGGGCGTCGCCCTCGAACTCGCGCTCGACCGCGGCCTGCGCATAGGGACGGACCGCAAGGCCGCCGACCTCCATGTCGCCGCGCAGCTCGATGCCGGCGCTGCCGATCAGGCTGGTCGCATCCTGCTCCTCGACATTGAGGGTCAGTACAGGATCGCCGGCCTCGGTATAGCCGTCGAGATCGACGTCGGCGTAACGGACGCCGATCACCGGGCCGACCCGGAGGCCGCCCATGCCGAACAGATAGCCGGCCTGGCCGCCGGCGGTGAGCGCATTGGCGCTTGGGCTGGCGGCGAGCTCGCTGATCACGCCGTTGCGGGTGATGTCGTAATCGAGCCAGCCATAGCCGACATAGCCCTGGACGAAGGCGCCGCCGCCCGACCAGCCGGCATAGAGGCCGGCCTGCCAGGCGCGGGTCTCGGCGCGGCCGCCGGTCTCCGGCATGTTCGCCTCGCCCTTCGAATAGTTGACCGCGGCGCCGATCATCGCGCCATTGCCGACATCATATTCGAGCCCGGCGCTGCCGCCGGTCGTATCGAGCTCATAGCCGAGGCTCATCATCGTCGCCGGCCGCGACGAGGTCGCGGTGTTGGCGCTGACGTAGAAATTGAGCGGCCGATCCGATGCCGCGCCGAACCGGCTGTTCGACAGATCGAGCCGCCCCAGCATCGTGTTGCCGAACGAGGAGACGGTCTGCAGGCCGACATCGGCCTGCGCCTGCAGATGCAGCGGCGCCGCGAGCTGGGCGATCGCATAGCGGCCGACGATGGCGAAGCCGGCCGAGGTCAGATGGACATTGTCGACATAGAAGAGATAGCGGTCGAGCAGCTCCGGATTGGTGGTGACGCAGGCGACCGGGCAGGCGCCGGCGCTGGTCAGGCCGAAAGCCGACAAATTGGCCGCGACCACGTCGCCGACCTTGTTCAGGTCGACATAGTTCACGATCACGCCCTGGTTGGCGAGATTGGCGAGGCTCGCCTGCATGCCGTTATTATAGGCGGTCGCGTAAGCCGATCCGACCGCCGCGACCGGCAGTCCGACCACTTCCGGCAGGCGGCCGACATCGCCGGCGATGAAGGTGATGTTGCGGGCGCCCGCATTGACCAGCGCGTTCA